>QMLL01000361.1 GCA_003646715.1 Deltaproteobacteria bacterium | reverse complement strand
CTTCTGCAGCTTTTCAGCTGGGGATATTTGTTCTGCCGAGATTCTTTTGCCTGCATCGAGAAGCATGTTCATGCCCTTTAAGGCAATTTTTTTGAGAAGCTCTTCCTTGGAATTAATGTAATGATAGATGGAACTGGTCTTGATTACCAGGGCAGCGGATATATCCCGCATACTCGTCCCCCGGTATCCCTTCTCTTTAAAAAGTTGCGTACTTACCCTGAAAAGCTCACGCTCCGTCACGTTTTTTGCCTCATCAAGAGGCCGTTCTCCGGCAATATCACCAGCAACTATGCCCATAAAAACCTCGCGTCTACCGCCCAGCAACCATCTTCGTTTACTATCAGCGGGTTAATATCAGCTTCCCTGAGTCCACTTGCGTGTTCCCCTAGTGCAGACATGCGACAAATCATGTCACTTAGAAGGTTGAGATCCACACCTTTCCTCCCGCGAACCCCTCTTAAAATAGGATAGATTTGTAGAGACTCCAGCATATCATGGGACTCTTTTATTGAAACTGGCACAATTGATTGCGTTATGTCCCGGTAGACTTCGGTATAAATGCCTCCCTGTCCACACACAACCACCATGCCGAAGTTAGGATCACGCTTCAGTCCCAGGAGAAGCTCGTGACCGGAGATTTGTTTCTGTACGAGAATTTTACCTGCCTGATCAGAAACGTTTTTAAGCAATTCATCCAGCCGGGAATAAGCTCCAGTAAGCTCTTCATCACTTTCAATGTCCAATACAACAGCTTTTGTCTCCGTTTTGTGCAGGATCTGCTCAGAGGAAACTTTACAAACAACAGGATACCCCAGAGAGTGAGCCACATCCAGAGCTTCATCCAGACTTTTAACAAATCCACTGCTAACTACCGGGATTCCGAAGTTTTCAAGAAGAGAAAAAGCTTTTTCTCCGAGTAGAATCTTATTTTCTCTCCCCGAGTTTACGAAATCTATCACACTATTTTGATCAACTTCTATTTCGAGCCTTTCTCCTTCGGGCTCGCTTTTGGCCTGCGCATAATGGTAACTGTAGGAAAGCCTCCTTATGGCTCTCTCGATAGTAGGAAAACAGGCAACGCCCGGAATTTTCTCATAACGAGGCACGGATTCATGAAGGTTATCCCCATAAAACCAGAAAGCTACGGGTTTGCAGGCATTTCGCTTTTTTTGTATACGCTCAACAATCTGATGAAAGTTTATATCCGTGTGGAGCGTTGAGTCCAGAGATACCCAGATTATGGCGACGGCGTCTATATCTTCCGAATCAAGAGCTTCCATAAGGGCATATTCGAACACTTGAGGGATTCGCCGACTGATCATTCCAATAGGCCAGATATCTATGGGATTCTTTAATTGAATCCACTCTGGAAGTCGTTTAAGAATTTTTTCTGCAAGTCCTGATGGCACCGGCCCTAGCTCGAGGCCATAATCTTCGCACGCATCAGTAGCAATTATACCAATGGCCCCGGTAGCAGAAATAATCGTTATCCTGTTTCCTTTCATCGGTGGAAAGTTGAGAAAAGCCCTGATTGCGTCTTGAAGTTCACTATTCGTCCTTACTTTCGTAACTCCGGCCCTTTTGAATGCGGCATCAAAAACCTGGATATCTCCCACAAGAGACCCGGTGTGAGAAAGCGCAGCCTTGGCTCCAAGAGTACTCCTTCCTGTCTTGAGGATAATCACCGGTTTTTTTCTCATTACTCTTCTGGCAACTTCTATAAATTTTCTGCCCCGCTTGATCCCTTCCATGTGAACGGCAATAACTTTTGTTTGCGGATCGTCCTCCAGATATTCCAGCACGTCCACAATATCCAGGTCGCATGCGTTACCAAGGTCAATGGCCTTTGCAAAGCCGTTTGGTGAAAAAACAGTGGTCCCTACTTGGTATACTCCCGTTTGAGCTACCATACACACCGGATCAGGGTTCTCGGGCTTGTAATGTTCCACAAAACCGGTAGTAAAACTGGCGTGAACATTGTAGACCCCCATGGTATTCGGACCAATGATTCGCACATCGGCCTCTTTAGCCCTTTCGGTCAACTCTTCCTGGAGTCTCTTTCCTTTCTCATCACCATCGGCAAAACCCTGGCTGATGATTACCACCCTTTTGATACCTTTCTCGCAGCAATCCCGAAATACAGCCGGTACTCTGTCCCGTCCTACGGCAATCACCGCTAGGTCAACGATTTTAGGGATTTCCAGCACACTGGAAAAACATCGAATACCACAGATTTCTTCGGCTTTGGGGTTTACGGGATAGATTTCTCCCTGGTAGCCAAATCGCAGAAGAATTTCCAAGTTATTGTAGGCTCCAACGCCGGTACTTCGGGGAACGCCAATCAATGCAACTGATTCAGGTTCGAGAAACTTTCTCATTTCAACCTCTCTTCAGCTTATTGTACGAGTTTTTTGTCATGCCGGCCTTGATCCGGCATCCACCCTGTTTGAACCATGGATTCCAGGTCTCGCTCCGCTTCGTACAGAATGACAAAATCGGTTAGTATTGATTTTGATGTTTCGTTGTCTAGCATTCCGGGGCAAAGGTTAGCAGCCCGGAAAGCTTTCCATAGGCTTCTTTACTATGGTAAAAGTGTGGTCACACTCTCTACCGAACACTCGTTAGGTTACTTGTTTTTTTACTTCTGTCAATGGAAAAGTTTATTGAAAAGGCATCACGAATGTAGATTTGGATATTCAAAGCGTTCCCGATCAGGTGAGCCCATCAGAGATTTAAGGTATGATGAAATCATGTGCACGCATCTCATACAAGTACCATCAAAACTTTTTCTTTTCTTTGCTCAGAAATGATCTCATCTGGCGCCGTTACCAGCTTTGCACCAATCGGATGAAAATATGATGCAGATTTCACCAAGATTTTTGAGCTACGTGGATCAATTTCGACCCGGACAAAAAGCACCTGGACCTTTTAAGAGACGAAAAGATACCATAAACGGCTAGACCCTTTCATGACAACCCCTTGGCTCAAAAGACCGCCAGACGAGAACATGGTCTGGTGACTACATTGTTAAATAGCGCTTGTCACATTAGTGTCAGGAAAACAAACAACCCACTATGCTCATATAGAAAGGATGAGCCCAGATAAGAATTCCTTTGTGACTGTCAACCAGCCCTCGAAGTTCCAGAATGGATGCTATTCCTATTTTAAACCTAGCGTCGGAATCAGGTACAAAAACGAGAAAATGTCCTTCGAGGCAAGAAATTTCCACTCCGTCTAGAATTGTGAGACCAGGAAACTTTTTTCGCAGTTCCCG
>QMLL01000360.1 GCA_003646715.1 Deltaproteobacteria bacterium | reverse complement strand
TTGATTTGCGGATTTATATGAAGCTGTTTCTAGTGTAACCCCGAAGCCGGGGTTATAACCACCAGCTTTGAGTGCTCAGTCAAGGTTGACCTGAGTGAAGTCTCACTCATCAGATAGGATAAGTAACTTTTTACAGAAAAATTCTTGCACTATCAAAAAGGCAAAAAGAGATATTATGAAAAACACAAGCTCAATTGAAGAATATATACAGAAACTTATCGATGAAAACAACTTAAAAAGTAAGAAACTGAGGAATTGGAGTTATATTGCGTATGTTTTTAGTGTATTAATGGTAGTAGTATTATTCTATCTTTTTCAAGAATCTATCTCTAAACCTCCTGAGATAATGAATTCAATCTTTTTTATTGTGTTTTGTCTGTTACTTATTAGTTTTAGTGTGGTTTTTATTCGTTCATTATTATCATTAGGAAATGCGTATAGTTTAAGATCTGGCCAACTCGAAGATATAAAACTTGTATTGATGTTGAATAAAATTCAAAATATTCCAATAGAAAATAGCTTGAAAATTGTTCTCTCATTTCAAAGAGATGTAATGAAAGAAATGGTAAAATCATCCTTACCAGATAATTTTATTCAGAAATCTTTAGACAAATTATCTGATAAAATTGGCTTCAATGTCTGAAGTGTATCTCTTTTTAGATAGTATGTACGATAAAGAAATAGTTATGCACTACAGTAGGCAGCTTAATAAGCCCAGCTCAAGCGCACCGAAGCTGACAATGTGGCTCAAAAAATGAAAAAGGAGGTATGCTATGAAAAAACCAAAACCACAAAGTGAGGGAATCCTTATTGTCCCATTCGGGGATTGGGAGAAAAACCCTCGCCTTTAGGCGAAGACTTTAGTATGCTTGCGGTATGGAGCACTACCGCAAATCCAGCCATACCGTATACGATATCAAATATCACATAGTCTGGATAACCAAATACCGCAAGCCAATACTCCGTGGTGATATAGCATTGAGGGTTCGGGACTTGATCAGAGAAATTTGCAAAGCCAAGGATGTTGAGATAATAAAGGGCTATGTATCTAGAGACCATGTTCATCTTTTTGTCTCGGTTCCTCCTCACATGTCGGTTAGTCAATTGGTTCAGTCGATTAAGGGGAAGACTTCTCGTAAAATGATGATGGAGTACAAGCGTTTGAGCAGAGCCTTTTGGGGTCGCCACATGTGGGCTAGGGGATACTTTGTAGCGAGTTCTGGGAATGTCACTGACGAAGTGATCATGAAGTATATTGAAGAACAAGGTAAAGAACCTCCCGATGGTGACTTCAAAGTAGAAGATGAACTTTAGTCGGCTTGCAGCCGAGCACAAAGCTACCGCCTTTCAGGCGGTAGTAGTTTACTTTTATGTTATTGCGAAGATGCTTTGGAGGCCTGTGAGGATTGTTGGCTGGCTGGATATAATGACTGGCGTCTTCCTAACAGAGATAAGTTCCCCTTCATGGTTGATGTGAATTACTTTCCATTGTCCCGATATTACTTTGACTACTATCGGTGAGAATGGATCATGATCATCTGTGATTAGGTTAGTTTTAAAACTGAAGGCCGGAAAAGAAAGGAGGAGAAAATGACTGTAAGTAAACTTGGACGAGTGACGATGTTGGCGATGGTGGCTGTTCTTATATGTTTCTCATATGCAGCGGCAAATGAAGTTATTAATCCGGCAGAGGATAGAGAGATATTTCATAACAATTCAAACGGGACCACGACCCTTATTGTAGATGGACAATGGCATCCTACGGTAAAGTTTGACTCAGGAGGTAATCAAGTAGAAGGACGGGTAATTATGAGATATGACTTGACTAGTTTTCAAGGCATCCAGTTTTCCCAAGCCATAGCCCATTTTCATGTGTGGCGGGTCAAATTTTTTAAAACCTTAAGTATTGATACTTACTATTACGAAGGCAGCGGAACCATTACAACAGATGATTTCAACCAGGGTACGGATCTATTGGGTACGTTTGTCTATGATATTCCGCAAGGAAGTGAGGAGAGCTATGATCCTGATGAGTGGATTGAGTATGATGTTACCGATTTGATTAATAGCAGAACGGGGGATCATGTTTATTTCAACTTGAGACTTTCCGGGGAATACCCTGCATTCTCGGGTAACGTTTTTGACGATGGGGGCACCGAGCACTGGATTTATATAAGTGCGGTTGAGTCAAATCGCCTGGAACGGCCTTATCTTGAGATATCACCACCGTTTGTAAATAAGATGAAAGACCGTAAGGTCTATAATGGCAGGATTACCCTTGATGGAAGTGGTGCCTATGATCCGGACAGCGACATCATTTCCTATGAATGGGATCTGAGGTGTAGAGGCAATAGCGATTTGGATATAAGTGCCTCCGGAGAAACCGTTACCATTGTGAATCTCAGGCCTGGCTTTTACGATGCCACTTTAACTGTTACAAACGACCAGGGTGTATCAACAACATCCAGTTTTGTCATATTTTCAGGCATTGGTCCACAGAGTGATTACGACGGAGACTCGGATGTAGACGGAGCCGATCTCGCTTCTTTTGCCAAAGAATTCGGCGATAACAATTAAAGGAGATACGCGGTTATAGCTGATGATTTCTATGGCATAGTAGAAAGCGAATGAAGAAAGTAGCCTTCGTATTTTCGTGGCAACGCCATTTCAAACTACGGTGTTGGCGGAGGAAGGATGGAAAGCGGATCTTTATCTGTGTGCTGTAGTAAATCGAATCCGATTATCACAACAAGTAGATAAAAACGAATTAGGAGGAAAAAATCATGAAGTAAGTACTTCTTGGGAAAAATGTTACCCCTTTTGGGAAAAAAGTTGCCCATTATTTATCGGTAATCGGTTTACACCCACTTCTGAAATATCTTTACATATCACATAGTTATCGCAAACAGGCGAAAATGGCATAAATATTGCTCTTATAAGCTTCAAATTGTTTTACCTTTTTACATGGTAGTAGGTTTGGACTTTTCCGTAAAAGTATTAAACTTTTTTCTCAATACATTTTGCTAACTATAAATCTGATTGGAGAAAAAGCCAAAGCCGCCGAGAGGCGGCGACGGAAAGTCACGGATCCCGCAGCTATTTTTTTGGTAAAGTAAGCGGATCAACTTCCTGAGATAGAAATAGATGCAGGACAGCCGGATTGCCTCCATGGGTAATCCGGTTTTGTGTTTGCCCGGCATGTTGGGCAGTCCTAGCCTGAGTTATTCAGGCGTCACCCTGATCAGGGGGAAGACAATCCGAATCGCAAGGGCGTTAC
>QMLL01000359.1 GCA_003646715.1 Deltaproteobacteria bacterium | reverse complement strand
TGAAGGATTGCTGTATTTAATAGGTTTTTTCGTTCTTTTTTATGTTTTAAACAAGTGGGTGTTTCCAAAGCTGGGCCTTGGATGCTGACAGATTGTCACCAAGGTCGAGGATCGGCCTGAAAACAAGAAAAACTAGTAAAAGCGACGTCTCTTCCGTTTTCTCCTCTTTACGATCAGGTATAAAATAAGAATCAGGATTAAAGAGGACGCCGCAACGAGTGATATTCTGCTGATGTTTATATTAACTGCCATTAAGGCTACAGAATGATACAATCGTTTTAATATTCCCGCCTTTGGCACATCCTTTTCAACTTCCAATTTAATTTCTTTGATGGGTTTCGTTCCTGATATGATTTTGGCTATCCCCTTAACTTCGCCTTTTTTAAGAGGAGCAAACAGGCTCTTTGGTGCATCAATTTCCAATCTAAGTTTTGATTTCTCAGAACTGGGTACGACTATGTGACCTGATGACTGCGCTACAAGACCTACTTTATCGACCTTTCCCTTCCAGACCTTTACTTCGACGACGGGTTTGCCTTTGTCGAGAAGATTAACTTTGGTGAAGTTACCAAATCCGTAATAAAGAAGTTTCAGTGCTTCCTTTTCTCTTATGTAAGGCTTGGGAGCCCCCATAACCACGGCAATTAATCTCATGTTCTTTTTCTTGGCCGTAGCAATCAGGTGGTATCCGGCATCCGCCACGTAGCCGGTTTTCAGGCCATCAACGAGATCGGGTGCTTTTCTTAATAGTCCGTTTCTGTTTTTTTGAGTTATTCCCTGGTAAGTGAATTCCTGCATTGAATGATACTTCAAAGCTTGAGGGAATCTTTCTATATATTTTGCCGCCAGCATCGCCATGTCGTAGGCGGTCGTGTACTGCTCCTTGGATGGTAAACCGTTGGGAGTCGTAAAATGTGTATCTTTCAGGCCCAGCTCAGCTACCACTTCGTTCATCTTGTCAACGAAATTTTCAACACTCCCCTGGAGGTATTCTGCGACAGCCACACAGGCGTCGTTTCCTGATACGACGGCAATGCCTTTAATTAGATCTTCCAGAGGTACCCTTGTTCCAACTTTTACAAACATCTTGGATCCGCCGGTGCGCCAGGCTTTTTTACTGATAGGGATTTTGTCTGTAAGCTCTATTTGCCCGTTTTCTATGGCGTCGAAGACAAGATAAAGGGTAACGATTTTCGTAAAAGACGCTGGCTGAATTCGTTCGTGGCAGTTTTGAGCAACCAGAATTTTTCTGGTTTCTGCCTCTATTAAAATGGCTTCTTTGGCGTTTACCTTTATTGAGCGGCTCTTTGCATTTACAATGGAACAAACCGTGAATAAGACCAACAGTAAAATATAAACGCTTGTGCAAAATTTCCGGGGCGACCTGACCAACATTATTTTCATATTTACCTTTTATCCCTTGTAGGCTAAAAGCGTGGAAATAATCTCGTTAGCTAAATGTATCTAATAATTGCATTTTGTTGACAAAAAATTGAGCGTCCTATACCATGTACTGAGACAAATGTAAAGTAATCAAAGAGATAGCTTTAAGTCTTTTAACCATCCTATGGCAAAAATTTATCGACGTCTATATATTAGTGTATTTTCTATTATCGTGGTTCTGCTTGTGGGTAACTTTTTTCGCATTTGGTGGAACGGTAAGAATCTCACGAAACTGCCATCCACTGGTAAAGAAAGAGCCAATGTCGCTGCAGAATCATCCAAGAAACGAGAACGTTCCGAATACGATATCATAGTGAAACGCAATCTCTTTGCCGGTGCTGGTTTAGCCGAAGACGAATCAGCGACTTCGTCTTCTTCGAACCTGCCCGAGACAAGATTACGTTTGAGGCTTGCAAGCACCATACTGACGAGTGATGGAAAACCCCTGGCAGTGATAGAAGACCAGGTTAAGAGGAAGCAGAGCATTTATAAAGAAGGTGATTTCATAGTAGTCAAGGGCCAGAAATCCAGTGTTAAGATAGCTAAAATAGAACGCTTTCAGGTAGTTCTTGAGAGAGATGGAAAACAAGAAGTTTTGAAAATGTTTGAGAAAACAACGTATACTGGCAGAAGAGGCGGCCGATCGCGCTATGCTTCTTCTCGTGCCAGGAGGAGACCACCAAGGCGCGTACCAAGAAGAATGCCAGAGGAAATTCCCTTGATGGGGGAAGAACCACCAGGGAAAACACGCCCAACACCTACCAGGAGAGGTCATGGTAAAGAAGTAAATGAAACCGCAAAATTTTATCCGGTAGTAGAAGGATCAGATGTTGTGGGTCTGAGGATCCGAAGGGTCAACCCGAGAGGACTTTACAGGAAAATTGGATTGATAGACGGGGATATTATCCAGAGTGTTAACGGACAACCTATTACTGATCCGGCAGACATTGAATTACTCGATGAAATAATCAGAAATAAGGAACCCATTGAACTTGAAATCAAGAGACGAAATAGAGTCATAAAAAAAACCTTGCAAAACTATTGAGGAAATCCGAACTTTCACCATAATGGTAAGGGATTTGTATATGCTGACAAGGAAGGAAACCGTCAAGACGTTCTGTTTATTCACTCTGTGCATATTGACTGTTTTTTTGTTTACCCTGTCCGGCTTCTGTCAGAACCAGGCAAAAAAGCCTGAAAAGAAGGGTCCGACAACATACCAGATAGATGGCGAGGATCAGGATATAAGGCAACTTGCGAGAATCATAAGTAATATTACAGGCAAGAACTTTATCCTCGATGATCGCGTAAAAGGCAGGGTGACCATTATTTCACCTAAGCCTGTAACTGCAGAAGAGGCTTACAAGGTTTTCGAATCAATCCTGGAAGTCAACGGTTTTACCATTGTACCTGCGGGAAAAATCAACAAGATAGTTCCGTCGGGAGAAGCGAGACACAAGAATGTAACAACATTGTTTGAACCGGAGTACAAAAAGGAGGGGGAAGATAGAGTTGTTACCCAGATAGTACCTCTTCAGTTTGCCGATGCAAACGAATTGAAAAAACTCTTAACGCCCCTGGTTTCCAGGCAAGGGCTGATTGCAAGTTACCCACCTGCCAATACCTTAATCCTTACCGATTACCAGTCAAACATAAACCGCCTGGTCAGGATAATAAAAGATATTGATGTTTCAATTCACGATGTCCGTTTTTCTGTTGTTAAATTAAAATATGCGTCATCTGAGAAACTTGCCAGTAAATTAACGCAGCTTTTGCAAGCAAAGGTTCAGGGAAGAAGAAAACTGGGTAAGTATCAAACTATGGCAAAAATAGTACCC
>QMLL01000358.1 GCA_003646715.1 Deltaproteobacteria bacterium | reverse complement strand
GGTGAGTTTCCCGCAAAGATACCCACCTCAATAGATCTTTTCATCATTATGAAACAATCTCCCCCATTTTCCACTATCACCTCAGAGCTGTACTCCATCAGGCCCCTTCCCACCCGGGCGGCAATAGCCCCAGCTACAGCGGCCATGGGGCCTGTCCCGGCCTTTTGCCCGGCCACTATCATTTCTCTAACAATCGCCGGAGCAGTAAACACGGGCAGGGGTATCGGTGCCAGAGATTTCAAAAATGCTGGTTGCTGGCGAATAAAATCTTCGATGTGTTTTCTGAATGTAATAATGAGGTCTTTTGCTTCTCTGGTCAAAACTCTTTCCGCACGTATCCAGAGATCGGTCTGTTTAACTTTTACCTGAAAACTAAGGAGATCGGATTCGGCTAGCTGGTACCTGTAAAAGCGTTCCTGATACTTTTTCACCTTATTCCCACTCTATGGTGCTGGGAGGCTTGGATGAAATATCGTATACGACCCTATTTACGCCCTTTACTTCGTTGATAATCCTGGTTGACATTTTACCCAGAACTTCATGAGGAACCTTAGCCCAGTCGGCAGTCATAGCATCGACACTTTCAACAATTCTGACGGCGATTACCTGTTCATAGGTGCGCTCATCACCCATCACTCCCACTGTGTACACCGGCAATAAAACAGCAAACGCCTGCCACACGCGATCGTGCCACCCAGACACCACCATTTCTTCCATGACTATCGCATCGGCTTCCCTGAGCACTTCAAGCTTGTCGGGATCTACTTCCCCAAGGCACCGAATAGCCAGTCCGGGACCCGGGAACGGGTGCCTCATTATAATTTCTTCCGGAAGACCCAGCTCCCGCCCCACCAGCCTTACCTCGTCTTTAAACAGTTCTCTCAACGGCTCCAGAAGCTTTAGCTTCATTTTCTCAGGGAGCCCTCCCACGTTATGGTGTGTTTTTATCGTAGCCGAAGGTCCCTTGAAAGAGACACTCTCTATAACATCGGGGTATAGAGTACCCTGAGCCAGGAAGGTAGCATTGGAAAATTCCGAAGCTTTTTTTTCAAAAATATCGATAAACAGGTTACCTATGATCTTTCTCTTTTGCTCAGGATCGACAACTCCCTTCAAAGCGGTCAGGAACGTATCCGACGCGTCCACATAGTGGAGGTCCATGTCGAAATGGTCTCTAAAAACTCTGAGAACCTGTTCCGATTCACCTTTCCTGAGAAGTCCATTGTTTACAAAAATACAATGAAGGCGCTTACCTATGGCCTGGTGCAGGAGAACAGCAACCACGGAGGAATCTACACCACCGCTCAGCGCGCAGATGACTTCATCTGAACCAACTTTTTCCCGCATCTCGGCAATAGTTGTTTCCACGAAGGACTTCATTGTCCACAGTGGTTTACACTTACAGACTTTGAAAATGAAATTCTCCAGGATCAATCGTCCCTGAGGGGTATGGACGACTTCCGGATGAAATTGAAGTCCGAAAATCTTTCTGTCAAGATTTCCCATGGCCGCAATGGGAGAATTATCACTTTCACCCAGAATTTCGAAACCTTCCGGTATCCCGTCTATTCTGTCACCATGACTCATCCATACACGAATGCTCTCTTCTTCAATCCCCGAAAATAAAGGTTCCTTTTTCAAGATTCTCATATAGGCAGGGCCGTATTCTCTTTCCCTGGCAGAACCTACCTCACCTCCCAGTTGATGAGTGATTAACTGCATACCGTAACAGATGCCAAGTATTGGTAAGTTCAAGGCATAAATTTCTTCTGATACAATGGGTGCGCCCGGATCAGTTACGCTGGAAGGGCCTCCCGAGAATATTAAGCCCTTGGGGGCAAATTTCTTTATTTCGGAAAGAGGCCAGTTATATGGATGAATTTCACAGTATACATGACTTTCTCTGACCCTTCTCGCAATGATCTGGGTATACTGGGATCCGAAATCGAGGATCAAAATTTTTTCTTCTTTAACTTCCGTCATAATTCTTACCTGTTTTCCACACGGTAATTCGGTGCTTCCTTCGTTATTATAACGTCGTGGACGTGGCTTTCTCTCAAGCCTGCCTGAGTTATCCTTACAAACCTCGCCTTTTCTCGCAATTCTTTGAGAGTACGGCAACCCACATAGCCCATTCCTGATTTTAGGCCACCAAGGAGTTGAAAAACACTCGCAGAGAGGGGTCCTTTGTAAGGGACTCTACCCTCAATCCCCTCAGGCACAAGCTTCGTGGCTTCGTCCACCACATCCTGGAAATATCGATCTCTGCTTCCTTCCTGCATAGCTCCCAGAGATCCCATGCCACGGTAAGTTTTGTAACTTCTGCCCTGGAACAGTATGGTCTCACCGGGGCTTTCCTCGGTACCGGCAAAAAGGCTACCGATCATAACAGCATGAGCGCCAGCTGCAAGGGCTTTTACCACATCCCCGGAATACTTGATCCCACCGTCGGCTATTACCGGGATACCATATTTCTCACCTATGGGCGCACATTCAAAAATAGCACTAATCTGGGGGACTCCAACTCCTGCAACAACCCGAGTAGTGCAGATGGAACCTGGCCCTACACCAATCTTAATTGCATCAGCACCTGCCTTGGCAAGCGCTTCGGCACCTTCTGCTGTGGCAATGTTTCCGGCCATTAGTTCCGTATCGGGGAATAATTTTTTTATTTCTGCCACGGTTTCAATAACTCGCCTGGAATGCCCGTGAGCCGAATCCACAACGATGACATCAACACCCGCATTAACAAGTGCTTCAGCTCTTGCAATACCCTCAGGGCCAACCCCCACTGCAGCCCCCACTCTTAACCTACCCAAGCTGTCTTTACAGGCATTGGGATATTTCTTCAATTTCATTATATCTTTGATTGTGATAAGGCCTTTAAGCCGACCTTCCTTATCCACTACCAGTAACTTTTCA
This sequence comes from Deltaproteobacteria bacterium, assembly GCA_003646715.1. Classification (GTDB taxonomy): domain Bacteria; phylum Desulfobacterota; class Syntrophobacteria; order B119-G9; family B119-G9; genus B119-G9. The sequence goes on along the minus strand of QMLL01000358.1, from coordinate 362 downwards.
ATCCTGTTCTTGTGGAGTAGAGCCTTTGATTCTTCCAGGGTGATTCCCTCGGGAGCGGTTATAAGGTTTTCCCTGGTCATAACATCTCGAACCTTCAGGTTAAGATTGGTTTCAAACCTGAGATCCCTGTTGGTAATGATACCCACAAGTTGTTCACCTTCCACTACGGGAACACCGGATATCTTATATCTTTTCATAACTTCAAAAACATCCGATATCTTCTGATCCGGTTCTACAGTCACAGGGTCGACAATCATTCCACTTTCTGATTTCTTGACCTTGTCAACCTCCTGTGCCTGTCGTTCTATGCTCATATTACGGTGAATCACTCCCATTCCACCTTCTCTGGCCATGCTTATGGC
>QMLL01000357.1 GCA_003646715.1 Deltaproteobacteria bacterium | reverse complement strand
TATCCTCACAGATCCCGACACCAAACTTGTAGTCATTTGTTTCATAGACCGGAATCAATGAACCCGGAGAAAAGTAACGTTTTTCGTCAAAAACACCATAATTAGGAAGAAAAATCTTCTGGTACGAATCATAGATCTTGCCCCTGTATATGACAGCGCAGCTATTATATGTGTCATCTTTTCTTTCCGGATATCCGAGAAGTATAATTAGAGGGTACTTAGAAGACTGTTCTGTTATTTCCAGAAGAGTTTTGCGGGATTTCTCAGTAAATTCGAGTTGCAACAAAAGATCCTCGGGCGGATACCCACAGAGAGCAAGTTCTGGGAAGGCAATAATATCTGCCTCCTTTTCGCTTGCTTCTTCTATTGCCGAAAGTATTTTTTTCTTGTTTGTTTCAAAATTCCCGAGCACCATATTTAGCTGTGCCAGGGCGATCCTGATGGGGCGCATGGAAACTCCTGTATTTTTGGTATCGTATATCTTTGCTAAATCCCTTGCAAAAATAGCACAAGCATAAAAGGTGATTCAAGAACAGTTTTTGAGAAATATGATTAAAACATTATGCGCTGGAAAAATAGCGATTCATGTATTAGACTAACTATTCGCGAAATGCATAGAATCAGGATTGAAACCGTATATAGTCTTGGGGCTTATGAAGATTGAAAACGGATCAAAAGTTACTGTGAAGTACAGCATTTATCGTCAGGGTTCGATAAGTGGTGCCGAAAACGTAAAGTCGTTTAAGGCGACTTTTGAAGTAGGAAAGGGAGAAATTATCCCCGTAATTGAAAGAGTGGTCCTGGGACACAAGGCTGGAGACGCAGTTACCCTTGAAGTGTCTGGAAGCGAAATCTTTGGCCCATATGACGAACGTAAGATTGTTCCTATCCCTCTGGATAGATTGGATACGGATGGCCCCCTTAAACCAGGTGATTATTTTCATTACAGGGATGAAGAAAACAGGATTCACCCGTTCAGGGTAAAAAAGGTTGAAGGAAATACCGTCTGGGCCGATTTTAATCATCCTTTTGGCGACGAGACATTCCTTTTGAATCTTATAATTGAAGATGTTCAATAGCCCATGGAAAAGAAACAGGAGAAAACATATGGCTGAAAAGAGACTTGAACAATTGGGTATAAAACTTCCGGCTGCGCCGGAACCGGTAGCCTCATACGTACCGGCTGCTATTACCGGGAACCTAATTTATGTTTCCGGACAGATTCCAATCAGGGAAAAGAAACTTGTGTACGAGGGCATAGTTGGTAAAGATGTTAGCCTTGAACAAGCACAAGAAGCGGCGAAAATATGTATAATAAATGTTCTTGCCGTGGTAAAAAAGGAACTTAGAACCCTAGACAGGATAAAGAAAATTGTCCGCCTATCCGGATATGTGGCTTCAACGCCGGATTTTACTCAACAGCCTGCAGTAATTAACGGAGCTTCTGATCTTCTGGTTCAAGTTTTTGGAGATACAATAGGTAAGCACAGTCGGATAGCTATCGGCGTGGCATCTTTGCCTTTAAACGCACCCGTTGAAATCGATCTTATTGCTGAGATTGGTGAGGACTTGTAGATGGCTGATAAGACGTTCAAAAATATTGTGAATTTCTTTTTTGAAGCGGGGATGCTCAGTAAGACACCTCGTACAGGTTTCCAGTTTCTGGGAACGGGCAAACAAAGTGTGGCTGAACACAGTTTTAGGGTGGCAATAATTGGTTTTGCCCTTGCCAAGCTGGTGGGAGACGTGGATGTATTTAAGGTCGTCCGGATGTGTCTTTTTCATGATTTACCCGAAACAAGAACAGGAGATCTTAACTACGTTAACAAACATTATGTTGACGCAAAGGAAGACGAGGCCATCGAAGACCTGGCTTCGACGTTGCCTTTTGGAAACGAGATAGAAGAAGTGCTGACTGAATTGAAAAAGAATAATACCAAAGAAGCTCAGCTTGTACATGACGCCGATCAGCTGGAACTTATCCTCGAACTTAAAGAACAACTCGATCTTGGAAATCAGTATGCTTCTAGGTGGATTCATTTCGCAAAAGAACGTCTGAAAACAGACATAGGTAAGAAGATAGCCGATCAGATTACAAATACCGATTCCAGCGCCTGGTGGTTCGAAGGAAGGGACCACTGGTGGCGCAAAATATAGGAAAAGGGCAATATAGCTTCTTTGCTCTTACCTTCAACAACATGGAGAATTTTTCCTGAGGTCTAAAACAACAAGCGCGAATGACCGAACAAAACGGTGTTTCCCAAGCATGAACGGTAACTGTGGCCACCAGAGATTCCCACAATTCTTACAGTATCATCAATGTGTCTCAAGTTCCAAAATACACCTTTTCCGACCCAACGGTGGCATATGGAATTTCCTAACCTTTCGACCCTCGAAAGTAAAGTCTCGTCGATGATACCGGGGACATTTTATGAAGTGATCTGTGATTACAGCATGAAAAATAAGCCTGTCCTTTAGGTACTCATTTACCGGAAGAACCAAAAATTTTAATTCATTTTCGGGCAGTTCCAATCTACCGAGATTTAAAAGACTTCTTTGTCTGGGGCCCTTGGGAGTCCTCTATGATTCCACCAGCTGGTGGTAGAAGTAGGCTTTTCCTGATTTGGGATCTGTTTTGCGTACTTTACAGATATACATACTATAGATACCACACGGCACCTTCCCTCTCAGCAGGATAATATACATTTTACCACTACACTGGAATCTTGAAAGCTCGAACTCAGTTACTTTAAATACTTATAGCGCTCAATATCCAAAAAATAACATAATTATGTAAACGCGAGAAACTTCCTTGACAAACTTAGGATAACAATTGAAGTGATTGACAAAATTCAAAAGACGTTGGAGGATGTAAGGGTTCTTTGTAACGCATTGGTTCTTCTTTCAAACATTGTAAACTCCCTAGAAGTGCTTTTCAAAATGGGGGCGGGGCTATTCGGGGCACTGCTTGGTGACGGAGCTCAGATATCAGAGGTCTGAGATCAGAGATCGGAAGTCGGACGTCAGAAGTCAGAGATGAGGCTCAGAAATTGGCTCATACTAAAAAACTACTAATCCCCAAACCTTCCAGCCTCCTAGCTTTTTTGCTTCCCAGCTTTGAAGAATAGCCAGACTAATCTTATCATTTCTGTTTCTTCAATTCTTCTTCCCGTAAAACCTTTCTTAAAATCTTTCCGACAATTGTTTTTGGAAGAGAATCTCTAAATTCGACGGCAGTTGGCACTTTGTAAGCTGCAAGCTTGGTTTTACAGTACGCTATCACTTCCTCTTCCGTCAT
>QMLL01000356.1 GCA_003646715.1 Deltaproteobacteria bacterium | reverse complement strand
GTAGTTGGCTGTGCTTTTTATAAGGATAGACAACTGTTGTCACAGCTGCCGAAGAGTTTTTCTACTGTAAAACTTGACGGATTTTCTTTAGCAACACCTCGCGACTGAATGGTTTCTGGACAAATACCACTCCCGGCTCAAGAATACCATTGTTGACAATAGAGTTGTCGGTATATCCGGACATGTATATCACTTTGCTTTCAGGATGGATTTTGATGAATTCGGCAGCCAATTTACGTCCGCTCATCCTTGGCATAACAACATCAGTTATCAGAAGATCTATTCTTTTGGATTCTCTCGCGAGTGAAAGGGCTTCCTCTCCGTAAGATGCACTCAGCACGGTATATCCAGCTTCCTCAAGGATTCTGGCGGTAAGATTTCTCACCAAGTTGTCATCTTCCACCAGGAGTACAGTCTCATTACCTGTCAAACCTTCAACGCTGGCGAATTCCACCTCTGCGGTGGTTACCTCCTCTTCAACCCTGGGCAAATATATCTTAAACGTTGTCCCTTTCCATAGTTCGCTGTACACCCAGATATGCCCATTACTCTGTTTCACAATTCCGTACACCATGGCCAGTCCCAGGCCGGTTCCTTTTTCTTCCTTTGTGGTAAAGAAAGGCTCAAATATGTAAGACTGAGTTTCCTTGTCAATACCATGTCCAGTGTCTGTGATAGCAAGAAGTACGTACGATCCTGGGGTAACAGAAGCGTGGGATCGAGCGTAAACTTCATCCAGTTCCACATTGGCTGTTTCTATAGTTAGCTTACCGCCATTCGGCATTGCATCCCTTGCATTAACGGCAAGGTTCATGATTACCTGCTCAATTTGTGCTTTATCAGCGTTTATATTTCCAAGGTTTTCATCAAGGATTTCTACCAGTTCTATGTCTTCCCCTATTAACCGTCTGAGCAATTTACCCATATCCCTCACTGTGTCATTAAGGTTAATCACCCGGGGCTGGAGAATTTGTTTTTTGCTAAATGCTAGAAGCTGTCGAGTCAGATCAGAAGCACGTTTTGCTGCTTTTCTTATTTCTTTCAGCTCTTTGATAAACGGATGCTCTTTGGGTAGATAAAGACACATGAGATCCGCTGTTCCCATAATGGTCGTGAGAAGATTGTTAAAATCATGGGCAATTCCACCAGCGAGCCTTCCAATAGCCTCCATTTTCTGGGCCTGCTGAAGCTGAAGCTGAAGACTTCTCCTTTCGGTAAGATCTTCGCACGTGCAGATTGTCTCACCTGTATCAAGAGCCACCGATGTAAATCGTAGCTCTCTTTCTTTGCCGTTCTTACAGGTAACGGTAAATATCCCCTCGCTGGGTTTTCCTGCCCTGGTGGTGCTGTCCAAGGTTTTCTTCCATTCACGGAGCATCTTTTGCCTGTATTCCGCGTCGGGATAAGCTTTAAGTAGCCAGCTTTTTTTGTCAGGGACATCGTTTATGGTATAGCCGGTAATTTGCGTAAACTTGGGATTCAGATATTCAAAGGTCTTGTCTCCTCTGGCAATTGAGAGGCCAAAAGGCAGCTTTTCGACAAGAAGCCTGAACTTGGCCTCGCTTTCTTCATGTCTCAGAATGGAACTCCTCAACTGCTGCTCTATTTCTATGCTATGCAGGAGTAACGATATATCACTTGTTATCTCTTGTAAGAGCAGCATTTCATCTTGTTCAAATCCTAGATCAGCGGGCAGATGAACAGTAAGGGTTCCGTAGATCCTCTCATTATACTCCAGTTTCATGCTCATGCTCGCATTCCCCTGTAGTTCGCTATGAAGGGGACATGTTTCACATTCGCTAACGTAAGCTTCCACAATAAAGGGATCATCTTGTTGAAGCGCTTTTTGAACACAGAATGGAAACTCGTTTTGTCTTAGCATGTTTATTAGTTCGGAGAAGTTTTTTCCGAACCCTGCACTGGCAAATTCTGTAAAAGAACCGGAAGTGTCGAGAAGCAAGAGCCACGCGCGGGAGTAACTCCCGGTTTCGACAAGAATGTGACACAATTTTCTTATGAGCACTGAGGGATTATCTTCTTTTGCTACTGTCCGGACGATTATTCGACTGGCATTTAGGACTGCGTTTATGTGTTGGTCTTTCCGAGCCTTTCTTTCCTCAGAGGTAATATCTCTCCACACCCAGAAAATGGCTTCCTTATCTTCTTCACATTCTACAATGGAACCATCTATCTGAAATATTCGTTCTTTTACTTTATACTTGACCCCTTCCAGTGGTTCTTTCCTGTGTATTTTTGAAAGAAGACCCTTCCAAAAAGCTTCGTCGTCGATATTGATAATTTCTAAAAACTTGAAAAGGTTTTCTCCTATGAGTTGATCATCAGGAATTCGCAGAATGGAAGAGAAGTTCTTGTTAATGTATAATATCATATTTTCCAGGTCAGTTACAACCATTGCAAGATCCGTTGCCTGGAAAAGACGCTCCAAGCAGCGCACTTTTTCTTCCACTTTACCGAGTAGTTCATCCGTTCGATCCACAACAACTCTCCTTGTTTAATATAGATTAAGCATGTCCCATAACTTCGAGAAAGTAAAGTCGGTAGAGTAATTAAATTAAGGCACTGAAGGCAGCGTTGCCGCAACCGAATGCAAAACGCAAAGATGTGATTTATTTTTTTGAAAGTTCTCAATAGCTTTTCTTCTCTCGTCATTCCGGCCGAAGCGAAGCGGAGAGCCGGAATCTAGAGATCCTTGTCTGGATGCCGGATCAATGCCTGTCCCTGACTTGATCAGGGATCCGGCATGACAGATTTGGAATCTAGTCTAATTAATCAGAGATTCCTAAAATTTTGCTAGAATTAAAAGGGGAGTGCCCTCGTCTGTTTCGAGTTAGTAATAAAATAGTTCCTAACACTGTAGAGCGAGCGAATATTACATAATATGTGCATGGGATAGAAGTCAAGATATTTCGGGAGTGTCAAGAAAAACTTCACATAGTGCACTCTGTGTCCGGGGAGATATGGCCTTTGGTAAATGACTGAAGGCCTAAAACTGAGCTAGACATTGTCAACTTAATTTACTTCGAGAGGTATTTTTATAAAGAAGCTCGTTCCTTTCCCAACTTCAGACTCAAAATGAATTCTGCCACCATGCTTTTCCACTATTACCCTGTGAACTATGGCCAACCCCTGTCCAGTACCTCTCCCCACTTCCTTGGTGGTAAAAAAGGGTTCAAAAATCCTGTCTCTTAGTTCCTCGGGAATCCCGCATCCGGTATCTTGGATAACAATTTCACACCATTCTCCAACTTTTGAAGTTCGGATCGTTATTTTTCCTTTTG
>QMLL01000355.1 GCA_003646715.1 Deltaproteobacteria bacterium | reverse complement strand
GCTCTCTCCATCTTTTTCCACAAACACTGTACCCCTAGGGACCTCAATTGGGAGATCATTAAAATGCCTAAAGCCATGCACAATTATTGATGAAGCGGGTACTCGCCCCTGAAGACTCGTAAAGGGGAGTGTTTCTTTCGTGTAAGCAAAAAGTTCTGGATCTATAACAAACAGATCAGGTGGTCGCTTGGTAAACATAAACTTAAAAACTTCTCTAATGCTGCTGGCTAATATGACTTGATACCCTTCTTTTGCCAGTTCTCGTTTGAGAAATTTTCTGACATAGGGATTCCGATCAGCTATTAAAATTGTATATTTATTCGCGCATCTCATGCAGATAAACTTCTTAGCAATTGTTGTTGAACCATTTGATTTGCTATCTGATTAATATCTACAAACATCTTACAATACCTTCTAGTAACTGTTTTGAAATGTTCGCTAAAGGTTGACACAACATCAAAGTCACCCACCATAAAATATAACTGGCTATTTTGATTCCACACCTAGGCAGGAGTTGCTACATCAACCTTTGAGACATTATTCAACTGGCACCCTGAAGAAAAGGGGCAATAGCTGTGCCAAAAAGACAGCCAGTGGGGCATGATGGGTAAGTAACTTAAATATCGAGTGTTATAGGACAATATAAAAGGAACTGTACTTGTTCGTGCACGAACAAGCCTGTAAATCCCTTTTACAATGTGTAAAGCAACTTATCATGACAAGCTATTATACTGATTTGTATGGTGAGCCATGAAATCTGAACAAGTGAACAAGGTAGTAGGACAGTTCATCTGGTCCATATATCGAATAATTTCTTACTTTGCTACGCATACTCACTTCATACATGATTTTTTTGAAGCAAACTATACAAGCTGGAAAGAAAGTTTACGGTGCGCAAGTTGACTAAATCTGGCGCAATACCAAAATTTGACACATCGGTTGTGATTACAACTAGTTATAAGAGTGGCCTCTTTTATACTAGATTGGCATAGTCGTTGCTGTTTGACTACGTAAAGTTCATAATAAACAAGAAGAAAGGAGGTACCAAAAATGATCGATCTCAACGCTTACAAAAGGGAGTATCGTTTACGTGACGGAACTAAAGTTCTTTTGCGGCCAATGGTAAAGGAAGATGAAGAAGCTCTGTTTGAATTCTTTAAAGGTGTACCAGATGAAGAAGCTCGGTATCTGCGCGATGACGTTCGAAACAGATCAGTAATTAAAAAATGGGCAGAGGAACTCGATTATTCTAGGACACTACCCCTGCTGGCATTTAAGAACAGTGACATCATCGCCGATGCGACTCTTTTCCGAAGGAGATTTGGATGGAAATGGCACCTTGGCAATGTGAGGATTTTTGTTCACAAGAATTACAGAAAAGTAGGACTAGGGTCGCTCATGATAAGGGAGACAGTCGATATAGCCATGAAACTTAAATTGGAAAAGCTTTTGGCCGAAATCCCAGCTAACAATATTCCAGCGATAAATGCATTCAGAAGCTGTGGGTTTGGTCGCGTAGCTGTAATACCCGGGCTTGCTAGAGACAGGGAAAACCACCCGATTGATATAGCGATTATGACAAGAGATATTGAGCCATTACATGAAGATGAATACTATCACTTATAGGATTCATGAATAAGGCCTGAAATGTAAAAATATTTTAGAGCGCAAATTTTTACAGGGGAGTCCGTACCACCCACTCTCAATTCTCCTCACCACATGCGTTCTTTCGAGGCAAAGCCGGGCTCCCCTGTTTTGGAGAACAAATAGAATAGATGAGGATATGAATGGAAGAATTTTTCTGCTAGAACAGCAAAAACCATAGAGGAGAAGCGGTTTCACTTATATATAGAATTTACCATGGAAATACAGCCCTGTTAACTATAAACATCGAATTTCGGCCAGTTATGGTGTTTGCCTGAGAACACTGAACAGTATTGCATAAAAAGTGACTCTTTCCGAAGCGAGTTTTTACAAGCATGGGAGTAGGGGGGAACTACTATATGAACCGGACAAAATGATTATTAAAAGCCGAAAAGTTGTTTTCTAAGATCATCAAATAACCGAAGGAAGGGAGCAAGCATGCTGGTAAAATACTGGATGAGTAAGTATGTGGTAACCATTGAAGAAAATGATACTATGGAGAATGTGATAAAATCTCTGAGAAAACACAATATACGGAGGCTCCCGGTTATAAAGAAAGATAAACTCGTAGGAATTGTAACAGATAGAGATGTAAAAAGAGTTTCTGCGTCTGATGCAACACTGCTTGACGTATACGAGCTTATGTATTTGATCTCAAAAATAAAAGTGAAAAACATCATGACGAGAAACCCCATCACTGTTTCGCCGCACCATACTGTGGATGAGGTTGCAGAAATTTTAATCGAAAACAAAATTGGAGGTACTCCGGTCATTGACTCAACAGGAAAAGTCGTAGGCATAATAACCCAGACCGACATCTTTCGAGCATTGATAAGTCTTTCGGGATTAAATAAAAGGGGAATCCAGTTTGCATTGAAAGTCCTGGATAAACCTGGATCTATTAAGGAAATAACTGATATTATCCGCGAATATGGTGGTAGAATGGTAAGCATACTGACATCGTACGACAGGGTACCGCGTGGTTATAGATTAGTCTATATAAGAATGTGCGATATTGATAGAAATAGTTTGACAGAACTAAAAGATAGGATACAAAGAAAGGCTGAGTTGATCTACATTGTGGATCACAAAAAATGCTCCAGAGAGTTATTTGAATGAATTTTAAAAATCTTCACTTCCATAAGAAAGAAGAGCTTCCTCAAACACGTAGTACAACAAGATATCTACTTACATTAGCTATTATTGGAGTACTTTTTTCTGTAGGGCATGCAACTTTGGAGACAGTTAAAGAAGGTCTTGTAATGTCCATTGAGATGAGAGATCACAATTGGCTTTGCCCTATTGTTCTTTTCTTGTTTTGCTTTATTTCGGGAGCGTCTGCTGTCCTCGCAGGTATTGAATCCAGTATTTTATGTGTATCTTTACTTAATTTGTATTTTCCTTTCCATTTTGATTATGTAAGGAGTATAGGGATCTTAGCATCCCTAATAACATCTCTAATGGCAATTCCATCATTTTTACGAAACAGCTATTTTGACTTTAGACAAATTCTTCCTCTGAGTCTTGTTGTTTCTATTTATGGTGTTGTAGGTGCCTACGTGGGCCTTGTGTTATCACCGAACATAATACAACTCTTTCTAGGCATAGTACTTCTTATTGTTATCCTAAATGTCTTTGTAAGAACTCAGAAAAAACAT
>QMLL01000354.1 GCA_003646715.1 Deltaproteobacteria bacterium | reverse complement strand
TATCCATTACATGGGTTTGTATTCTTGCTGCTTCAGCCATCTTTTTTCCTCCCTACAAAGTTTTGAGCCTTTTTCAATAATGTTAGTACATCTTAATATAAGATTATAGCATAAATCTAATATGTCAAGTAAAAAATCACCTCTTAAAAAAACCCAAAAAATTGAGGGAAGTAAGTTCGATCGGCTTTACAGCTTAATCTTCACGGACCATGCTTGCACCGCATTTGGGGCATTTCACCTGGGGGCATGGGACCCCTCTCTGATGTGTAACTTTTTCTCCGCAAGCAGGGCAGACACATGTTCCTCCGGGTCCTCGACCTCCAAATCCCCGTCCCTGGCCTCCTCCTCTGCCTCTACCTTGACCTTTTCCGAAACCTCCGCCTCCCTGTCCTGCACAATAATATCCTTTTTCTGTCATAATTTGTTTCCTTTCTTATATTTTATCTGACTCCCTTTTCGACGACCGATGTGAGGAGCTTATGCTGAGTTTATGCTATAGTTAAAGGACATGGATTCCCGCCTTCGCGGGAATGACGTTTATGTTATCCTTCTCCCACTCCTGCCTTATCCGTTTGACGTCTACGTATCATTCCTTTTTCATTTTTGCCTTATCCGTTTGCTGTCTCTGCATCGTTCTTTTCTCATTCCTGCATTACCCTTTTGTCATTCCTGCGCAGGCAGGAATCCAGCATTCTCGGATGACGAACTCAAAAGTGTGTATACCAAAGTATAGCAGATATATTATTGTTGACCAGCTTGAAAACTTCGTATTTGCAAGTAGTTCGAGTTTTATGTTATAGAAACCAATATATTATGTATGTTTATTAAGAAATCTGGAAATGCTGATGCTGAAGATAGCAGCGAAAAAAAAGCTCTGGGTTGTGACTTATGTAGTGGTTGTTTGTGTAACCAGTGCTCTGGTTTGCTTTGGTAGCAATGGCTTTGTTCATCTGTTTAAAATGAAAAGGGAGCTTTACGAACTGACAAAGAAAAATTATGAGCTTACGCGAGAAAACACCCTGCTTTTAAGAAAAATCAAGCTATTTTCAAGCAACCGGGTACTCCAGGAAGAGGCTATAAGAAAAGAACTCGGCTGGATAAAAGATGGAGAAATTGTAATAGATTTTCCAAGAAAATCATCCCCTGCGCAGGAAATGCCTTCCGAATTTTATCATCGTTATTAAATGGTTCTCCGCAGCGGTTATATGAAGCCTATTTAGCAAAATAACCCTTTCTGTGGGTCATTTAACCAAAGTTTTTTGATTTAAAAAATTCCAGCCCTTATTTTTGCTCTTGGCTCTTAACATTTTAAAAATTCAACGAAAAGCTGTTACTTGTCTCTAGATCCTCACCGATAGGATATCAGCACTAAAGCGAAATTTCCACACTTGTGTGATATTTCATGTTCCCTGCTACGTGCTCTTTTCTTATTCCCCGGTTCCGCGTGTAGCTTTATGTGAGCGGTTCCTGGCCACTTCTTTGCGGGAAAAAATGAGTTGCTGAAACTGGCTCGGCACGGATTATGCTATTTAATCATTACAAATGCGTAATTGTTCAAGGATTATGGAATTTTATTGGGGCAATTTACTGATAGCGACGGCAAGTTAAGAAGTCACCATCATTAGTGGTGATAGATCTTTATGAATACTCCGGTCTCCAATCATTTTAGTTAAAAGAAAGGAGCTAAAGATGCGAACACCTACCCCTACCCGCGCCAACACCGTTGGCATGCGTAACGTCAACTGCCGCTACTACACGAAATGCCTCGATGAGGCCGTGGAATGTAACTGGAACTGGTGGTCATGTCACCGCTGTGAGTATAAACATGATCAGGAAACACCGGAGGTAATCAATATTGCTGCGCTTTATCGCTTTTTGGTGGAAATCTTCCCCAACAAACGCGAAGAAATAATAAAGCAGTTGAAAGTAAAAGCTGCTTAATCGGGTTGTTATGTACCGAGGGTGTCTCGGCTAAGCCGGGATAGCCTTGGTAGCAATCTATCAAGTTTCCTTCCCTGAAATGCGAGTCAGGAAGGGTGAACCTGGCTGGCATTGAATCTTATCAGCCAAGGGTCTGAATCTGGCAAATTCGTCACCCGCTACCAATCCCCCAATAGCTGTCTCTAGAGTTCTGGTTTTTTCTTGACAGACTGAGCCTGCCTACCTATTAATAGTCATTCAAAGCAATAGTATAGTTTAGCGAGAATTGATCAATTATCAATAAAACTGGTGGAAGGAGATCTGGTTATGACGGACGTGGAAAAACTAAGTGAAGAAGAATTGAACGCACTTCGCACCAAGATAGAGAACTGTAAGTTTAAAGAAGTAGCCCTTGCCATGCTTGAAGCCTACGAGGGAAGGCTTGAGGAAAAAGATCTGGCGGAACTCAAGGAAGTGGCTGAAAAGAAGAAAAAGTTCGGTTACTGGGTATCCGCTGATGATGAATATGATCGAGAATTTAACCTTGCCCTCGATCTGGCAAAGATAAAAGTAATAAAAGGTAATACGTGTAACGATAAAGAAGATTATCGCCTTGCGAAAAGGATAGCAAAGGAAAACCCGAGTCTTGTTGGGCTAAATACCTTTGATTATTTTCGCCAGTACTGTCTTTTCCTTTCTGATCACGCAAAGGCGATGCGAGAATTCGGGCTTATTGAACTTGCCAAGCAGAACAACATGCTGGGAAAGATTACACTGATCTAATTTTTGATTTATTGGTTTATGAACAGGAAAAACTTTCCAGAAGAAATAAAAGACCTGGTTATCCCCGATCCTTCGGGCGATTTTGTTTATCGTTGTTTGGGATGTGGCAAAGATTGGGGAATTGACGGTCTGCTGTACACCTGTCCGGAGTGCAAAAGCGTCCTGCTTATAGAAGATCGCGCGTGGGATCGTCTGAAAAAGGTACCCGGAAAGTTGTGGCGACAGGTGTTTAATTACCGTAAAGTAATTAATAATCCGGCCTTAAAAGGAATTTTTCTTTTCTACGAGCTTATTGCTCCTGTGATCCCGCTTGAGGACGTGGTGTGTCTCGGCGAAGGTCATACTCCTGTGGTTGAAGCCAATGAAGCACTGCAAGACTGGGTGGAAATGAAGTTTTTTGTCAAAAATGATGGCCAGAATCCCAGTGCTTCTTTTAAAGACAGAGGTATGGCCAGCGCGTTCAGTTTTATAAATTATGTTATGAAGCAAAAAGGGCTGGAAAACGTACTAGCTGTTTGTGCTTCTACGGGAGACACTTCAGCCTCTGCGGCTCTATATGCGGCTTATCTTGGTGAAAAGGTCAAATCCGTGGTTTTGTTGCCTCATGGTAAG
>QMLL01000353.1 GCA_003646715.1 Deltaproteobacteria bacterium | reverse complement strand
GATAACGTAATTGTTCTGATAGGACCTGAAGGTGGATTCACGGAAGAAGAAATACAGAAAAGTGTGGAAAAGGGGTTTAAGCCATTTTCTTTGGGTCCCAGGATATTGCGGTGCGAAACTGCAGCAATTGTCTCCGTAGCCTTGGTACAACACTACTGGGGTGATTTGGGGATTTTTTCTTGACGCCCCTTTAACTTTACCTCTATATTGATATTGTTAATTAGTAATTTTGAGCACTTGAATGTAAAGGCATTTATAAACGGAAAACAGGAAGGTTTGAAATATTATACCCGATGATTGTTTTTAACAGGAGCTTTTCATGAAGTGTCCAAGGTGTGACTACACAAGTTTTGATTATTTGGAGAGTTGCAGGAAATGTGGCAGTAATCTGATTGTTGTCAGGGAGGCTTTAAGATTACCGGCAATTAAACCTGAAGTTCCGTTTCTGCTGGGTTCTCTGCTGGAAGATTTTGAAGAAGCTCAGGTCAAGGCCACGATACCTCCACCAGATGGTATGGAACTGCCTCCGTTGCCCGAGGATTACGAAGGATCTACCGAAGAGACAAGACCTACGGTGGAAATCGGAGGTGAGATCGATGCTACAGCTCCCATGGCAGGTGATACTGCATCAGAGCTTACTGAACCTCTACCGGAAACCGGCGAAGAACCGAAGATTACGATTTCAGACAGCGAAATTGACAAGGCTCTTTCCGAGAATATTCTAACACCCATTGACACCGACGAAGGAGAAAGTACACAACCACTGGATCTGGATTTATCCCTCAAGGAAATCAGTAGCACTGATTTAACCGGTGATGATGCTCTGCTTGATCTTGTAGGAGAAAGCACAGAACCTGTAGTGGATCTCGAAACTACTTCTGATGCTCTCGATCTGGGTGGTGATACAGAGCCCATTGATCTTGAGCAACCTGGCGCAACAGCTCTAGGGGACACCGACGAAGTGACAGTTATCGAAACTGACGAAATCGCGATGTCCGATCACGAGTTTACGGACCTTGATATCGATGAGAAAGAGCTGGATGATCTGGCGAAGGAACTCGAGGATGCCTTGATCACGGCTGAGCGAGAATTCAAGAAAGACTTCAAATTTCCTGAAGATAAGGCAGAGGAACCAGAAAAAGTAGAAAAGAAAGCGGATAAAGAATAGTCAAAAAAGTATCTTCAAAAAGACTTGACAATTTCTCAACTTTTGCTTACATTTCCTATGCCTAAGTCAAGGCGAGGTAGCTCAGTCGGTAGAGCAGTGGACTGAAAATCCTCGTGTCCCCAGTTCGATTCTGGGCCTCGCCATCAAGGAAAGAAAGGAGGTAGTTAGCTACTACCTCCTTTTTCATTTTCATACACATAGAACTCCACCGGGAAGAATCCAACTATGATCCACATCGGACTTACAGGAGGAATAGCGACGGGAAAATCCACCGTTGCAAAAATGTTCGAGGAAAAAGGTGCAACATTGATAAACCTGGATCAGATTGCACATAAGGCTATCAGTCCCGGTAAACAAGCATGGAAAAAGATTAGAGAAATATTCGGAGATTCCGTTCTTCAGCCCGATAAATCCATCAACAGAGAGAAACTTGCAAAAATAGTCTTCCAAAATAAAGAACAACTGAAGAAACTCGAAGAAATCATTCATCCAGAAGTAATCAAGATGTGGCAGGAGAAAATAGAAACGATTTCCAGGGAAAAACCCAAAACAATACTAATTTCGGAGATTCCCCTTCTTTTTGAAAAAAAGCTCGCTTACAACTTCGATGCCACAGTCTTGGTTTACGCTCCGCCACAGATCCAGATAAGTAGAATAATGGAACGTGATGGCATCACTCGAGAAGAAGCCGAAAAAAGACTTGCGGCTCAGCTTCCAATTGATGAGAAAGTATCCCTTGCAACATACGCCATTTACAACGATGGGAGTCTTGAAAAAACAAGGCAGCAGGTAGAACAGTTATGGGATAAACTTGTTTTTAAGCTAAAACAAAAAAACACCCGCTAGCCTTCACAGCGCTGCGGGTGCAATTAAACACTTTTTTAAATATTTTAGATATCAGGCCGCTGCGGCTTCGCCTTCAGATTTTTCATCGCCGCTACCTTCTGACTCAGCACGAGAACCACCACTGCAACCTTTCTTCTCAATATGGTCTATGAACTCTTTCTCATAGTGTTTCAAGGCCAACAACAGTGGCATACTCGTAGATTTCGCAAAATCGCAATACGCAGCCAGCCTCATAGCATCACATATGGCCTTTAACTCCTCTATGTCTCCCTTCTCTCCTTCCCCGGCCATTATACGATTCAACAACTTTCTCAATCTTATATTGCCCTGCCTGCAGGGGACGCATTTCCCACAGGACACTCCCTCATCCCAGCGCAAAAAATAATGACATAAACAGACCATACAGATACTATCATCGATTGCAATTAAGTACTCATCATCTCTGTCAAACAGTACATCGCTCCGATATGACCTGTATGGCGAAATGTGAAGCAAATCAAAAATCACTCTACCGCGCATCAGCGTTTCCAGCAGGATGCCCCCGGCCATATCCGGAGTAACCTTTGAATAAAAAATCTTCTTTTTAGGGAACCCTACAAATGGACCATCACTGCAATTCCCGCTGCACGCCGTCTTCATCAGACCCACTTTTACCGCGAGATTGTTTTCTTCAATAGCTTCATTAAGAGCATCTCTAACATTTGCACATCCACGAGTACACTTGTCATTGAAGCAAACTGTGATGCATGGTCTATCAAAGTCGGATGGGCAAAAGTCTTCACTCAGCTTCCCGGTTAAACCGTACGGATAATAGTCAGCTTTCTTTGTCCCAAATAAACCGCCCAAAAAACCGCCCTTATTATTTCCCTTTCCGAACTTCAATGCCATCAGAGTTCCCCTTGTTTCACTCTAATTTTTTAATACAACATTGCTGCAGCAGCCTTTGCTATATCGAAGAGCTGACTCGGTGCAATTCCCAGTATGACAATGGCAGCAATCAAGCCATAATTGAGCAGCTTTAAACCAACTCCTACCTTGATTGGCTGCACTTCATCCTCGTCAGTTTCCAGCAGATAAGCAGCCTTAATGATAATCAAATAGTAATACAGAGATATAGTGGCATTTATCATACCGATGATAACAAGTGCCAGATATCCTTTCTGCATCGCCGCCAAGAATACCAGGAACTTTCCAGTAAATCCTATGGTCGGCGGAATTCCTGCAAGACCAAATAAACCAAGCATTAGTGTCATTGCCAGCAGCGGCGATCGCTTATGTAACCCTGCCAGATCTTTTACCCAGACGTT
>QMLL01000352.1 GCA_003646715.1 Deltaproteobacteria bacterium | reverse complement strand
AGAACGATTCTTATTACACCCTTTCCGTTTAATTCTCTGCTGGAACGAAAGAAGAGAATGGTCCTGCGGGATAAAATTATCGCGATGCTTTCAAACACCATAGCCATAGCGGCTATCAGAAATCGCGGCAACATGGTTAATTTCGCGCAGGAAGCAACAGAGACCGGGAAAAATGTTCTGGTTTTACGCCCGGAAAAATTTGATCATCAAACAAAAGGCAACCAGAAAATCCTTCAAATCAGTTCCGAAAAGGCAAAGGCCATCGAATCCCATGAATTTTACGCCGGGCGCTCAACGTCACGAGCTACAACACGGTCGATAAAAAAGACCATTGAGAAGTCAGAGAAAATTGTAAAGACCTTCCCCTCTGGGTATCTCATTCACTTCACCAGGCAGTGTACGGGTCCCTGGCCCGGGCAAAGTTATTCCGAGTACCTTGAATCGCTGGTCGAGAATCATCCCGACGCTTACCACACGGCTTTTGAAACTTTGAGACGAATTTTGCGCGATGGCCGGATACGGGCAAGTTCAAAAATGTACAGAGGAAACATACCGGTGGTATCCTTCACAGAGTGTTTCCCAGAAAAAATAATGGAAATTACCAGATGGAATCCGGCACTTATTCGCTGGACCTTTGAACCTTATGGTATTGCTTTCCCGAAAAAAGCACTGATAGACCTCGGAGCCAAACCTGTTTTGTACGGAAAAGATTCCGATTACAAGAAGTTACCCAGGGACAAACGTTATCTTTTTCAGTTGCATGATCCACCTGAGAAAAGCTGGGAACAGGAAAAAGAATGGAGAATCAGGGATGATTTATTGATCGATAAATTTGATCCGACCGAGCTGGTCGTCGTTGTGAAACATAGAGAGGAAGCAGAAGAAATAATTAGAGAATTTTCGATGAAGACTTACATTGTACGTCGATAGCTATTAGAACCTTACACAGGCAAAACGATTGCTACCATGGCTCCTTTCTGCCAGTATCGCTGGATTCCTGCCTGCCCAGAAATGACAAAGAAGTAATGCAGGAATGGAAAATGGATAATATCAACGTCACGCCCGCTAAAGTCGTGACCGGGTCCGGCTCGGCGGGATCCAAGTCCCCAGGCTGAAGTATGAATCTCTGAGTAAGCCCTAACATGTGTCTTTGAAATGGGGAGTTTCATGTGAACAAAACGGTACAGCATTAAAAAGTACCACCAATCGTTACATCTTCCGTAGATAATACTCCAACACCTTGAAATATCTAAAGTAAAATTATTTGATACCAACAATCCGCGTGTGCTACCGTTAATCTAGTGAATTATCTTAAATGACGGCTGCCTTTTCAACAAGCCATTTAAATCAAAGATTTTTTACAGAGGGATGACATGGATGCCAATGTTATGGAAGCCACAAATATATTGAACAATCCAGAGACCCGGGAACTAAATTCTGCTATTGCCTACCGGTCTATTCCGGGAAACCAGTGCCTCTACTTGAACTTTTATAAGCTTCAGGAACAGCCCTTTTCCATTACTCCTGATCCTGAATTTCTTTACCTCAGCCAAACACACAGAAGTGTTCTCGATAAAGCCCTGTTTGGAATCCAGGCTGGCTACGGTTTCATCCTGATCACCGGCGAAGTTGGTACCGGAAAAACAACTCTTTGCAGGTCCATACTTAATATACTCAAAAATAACGTTAACACTGCCTACCTGATAAACCCTTCCATATCAGGTAGAGAACTTATCGCATCGATACTCGATGACCTGGGCATTGAGCATGATAGCGATTTAACCAAAAAGGATCTATTAAAGAAATTAAACAACTATTTGCTTTCTCAAACCGATCGTAGAACCACTATTATTGTGGATGATGCTCAGACTCTGCCGGTAGAAACTCTTGAAGATATCAGGTTGCTTTCGAACCTGGAAACAACAAAAAACAAGCTACTGCAGATTGTCCTTGTCGGTCAGAATGAGCTCCTCGACATTTTGGCTCGTCCGGAACTCCGTCAATTAAACCAAAGAATCGCTATTAGATGTCAGCTTGACCATTTGTCATTAGAAGAAACTGTCCATTACATTGACAATCGTCTGAATGTAGCCGGAAACAGAGGGCAGGTTCGCTTTCAAAAAGACGCGATACGCAGTATCCACAGAGCAAGTGGCGGAATTCCACGCCTTGTTAATCTCATCTGCGATTATTCACTACTTGCCGGATATGTAAAACAAAAGGAAGCAATTTCGAGCAAAGAAGTAAATCAGGCACTACAAGAACTAAACATTCCCTGGTACACAGTAGAAACAAGAGACATACCGAAATTTGTATGGTTTGGAGTTTCTCTCATAGTAATCCTGGCTATGGCAGCGCAGTTTATAATCAAGTAAGAGTTCTACGGTGATAATATGAGTCTCCTCGATGATGCTTTAAAAAAACGACAGCAGGAAATGGAAAGTCCTGATATTCCATCACATCTCCTAGGTTTTCAAGAAGAGGGAGAAGTCGAAAAATCGCAACCCAAGAAGCTCTTTTTAACTCTTCTTGGCATACTGGTAATTTTTACCGGCGGACTTTCCTTTGCCCTGTTGAAATACAGCAGCAGCCAGATAAGGCCAAAAGTGGCATCCATCCATAACACAAGCAAGATAACTCATGCACCTTCACAGGAAACAAAAACCACTAATATCGCTCCGGAAACGAAAGAAAAAACAAAAGCTCCCCAAAAATCTGCTCCGCTTGTCGTATCCGACAAAAATCAAACAAGAGAAGTTAAAGTCAATGAATTGAAGAAAGCGGCTGTAGATAAAGAAAGAACAACACCAAACCATATAATGAGTACTACTAAAAAACAGGAGATCGCAAATAACGAAAATGATAAGCATGATAAGGCAACTAAAAAGCACGAGGTGACACATGTTTCGGCGAGTCCCAAAAAGCCCAGAACGATATCCGTATCCAGAATAAGAAAACCAAATAGAACAGATGCTTTTTTTGTTACCGCCGCCAGGTATCAGAGGGATGGAAGAATCAAAGAAGCAATCAACATTTACAAGAAAATTTTAGCTAGATATCCGAAAAACAGGAAAGCACGTCTTAATTTGGCTGCGGCGTACCTCCAAATAGGTCAGATAACCCCTGCTTCCGTCATCATGGAAAAGCTCTACTATGAATATCCCAACGATCCCAGGGTACTTTTGAATTACGCGATAGTCCTAACTAAATTCAGTAAACTCAAAAGCGCTCTATCCTGCTTATCCCGAGCAGAAGCTAAGGGGGGACCCAGATTCGAGATACTCCTAAACAAAGGAATTGTTCTCAGAAAGATGGGAAGGATT
>QMLL01000351.1 GCA_003646715.1 Deltaproteobacteria bacterium | reverse complement strand
TCATATTCAGGAAGGTGCATATAATCTCTCGAATTTGACACAAAATTTAATTCAGGGGATGCAGATTCAAGGAGGAGAAATAAAGACTGACCTGAATCTGGCCATAAAAAAGCTCATAGAGTTCTTTCAGAATAATCTCTTCTTTAAACACAGAATAGAGGTGGTACTTGACCTTGAAGAAACCTTGCCACGGGTAAGCGTTCCCATCTCAGATTTCTGGCAAAGCGCCGCTCACATAATCAAAAATGCCATAGAAGCAATGGAAAATGCGGAAGGTGATCGGGTACTTACTATCAAAACAGTTTTGGAAAACGGAAAGGTGGTTGTTTCTTTCAGGGATACGGGTGTGGGAATCCCGGAAGAGGTAAGGGAAAAGATATTCAATCTGTATTACACGACGAAGAAATCTCCCAACGAGAACAACGGAGACCCTGCCGAACCGTTGGGACTTGGGCTTTATTGTGCAAAACATTTGATGTCCAGGCACGGAGCGGATATCAAGGTAGAGAGTCGTGACGGGTGGACGGAATTTTCGATGACGATTCCACTGGATGGAGATTCAGTACCGGGTTTCGGAAACCGGTGCTTGTCTGAGTAAATGCAGGGATTTAGCGCGAAATGGCGACAGAAGAACGAAAAAACCCGGGTTCAATGAAAGCTCAATGAGTGTTTTAAGGATTATCAGAGGCAACAGGCATGCTGTTTAGCCTGTAAGTACTTGACTATACAGAGTTAGTTTGGTTATATATAAAAGTGGCATAGCGATTGCTACAGTGTTAAATACAGCAGGAAGTAGCGTGATACTCCCTGACCCCTCCTCCCTCCTTCCCTGGCCACGGGTGGTTGCCCGTGGCCATTTTACTTTCTCTTTTTCGATAATCCTTGACAACTAATCTGAGAAAGGATTTCATAAGGTTACGATAACTGTGCTTAAGGAGGGGCCAATGAATGCAACAAGACCTGATGGAAAAAAGATTCTTGTATGTGGAGCTACCGGGTTCATAGGAACTCAACTGTGCGCTTCAATTATCAAATCCGGCCATGAATGCTACGTGTTTTCCCGGGACCCGAATAGAGCCAGAAATATGCTCCCATCACCCGTGAAAATATTTAAATGGAATGCCACGGAAGAAGTCCCGATGAAACAAATTCTAGAAGAAGTTGACGCTATAGTTAATTTGATAGGCGCTCCTATTTTCACATATTTAACCGGGAAGAAGAAAAGAGAGATTTTTGACAGTAGGATAAAGAGTACTTCTAATCTTGTAACAGGTATTTCAGCCTGTGATAATCCTCCTGGAGTGTTCATAGGAGGTTCGGCAGTAGGATATTACGGGGATAAGGGTGAGGTAGAAATTGATGAAAATGCTTCCCCTGGGGATGACTTTTTGGCTCAGGTATGTGTGGCTTTGGAGGAAGAAGCGAGAAAAGCTGAAAGTTATGACGTCAGAGTTGTTTGTGTGCGTACAAGTCCTGTGCTTGGCAGGGGTGGAGGTATGCTCAAAACAATGATCAGGCCGTTTCGCTTGGGGCTTGGAGGACCTCTGGGTAGTGGCCAGCAGTGGATGCCCTGGATACACATGGAAGACGAGGTTGGTATTATATTGTTTTCAATAGAGAACGAGAAAATTGTCGGCCCGGTGAATGCCGTTGCTCCTCATCAAGTAAGAAATATCGAATTTACGAAAACGCTGGGTAAAGTTCTTAAATGCCCTGCTTTTATGAAAGTCCCTGCTTTTGTTCTAAAAACTCTGCTGGGAGAGCTGGGAAAAGCGATGTTGGCGAGCCAGAAGGTATCATGCCGGAAAATCCTTCAGAGCGGATACAGATACAGGTTTACTAGGCTGGAAGATGCTCTTCGAGCATGCCTGTGAACCTTGACCGCACCTTGTGCCTGCTTTTGTTGATATTAGAGTTTCGATCGGGGAATTCAATCTATGGGTAGAAAGAAAAGCAAGAAAAAGCGTAGCGGTGCCAGATCCTTTTTACTGAAGATTCTTATCGCTCTTTCTATAGTGCTGTTTATTTCGTTTTCGGGTTACGTTGCGTATTTGACTGTAACTATCCAGGAGCGATTATCTCAGAGAAAATGGAGTATACCGTCAAGGGTATACTCGGATTCTGACTACTTGTTTCCGGGCAAAAAAGTTAGCAAGAGTGACTTCGTGGAAATGCTTAAGCTTAGGGGATACAAACAGTATTCCCACCGTCCTCAACGGCCCGGTGGTTACTGGTCAGGTAGAGGGTGGGTTGAGGTATACCTGAGAGATTTTCAATATCCGGACAGAAATTTTGAAGGGTTTCGTTTGAAAGTTACGTTTACCCGGAACAGGATACGAAGCTTGAAGAAAAACAACATACCGCTGAATCTTGTGGAAATTGAACCGGTTGAAATAGCGCAGCTTTTTGGCCCTCAGAGGGAAAGTCGTTACCTTGTTTCTTACGATCAGCTTCCTAAATATCTCATAGATGCAGTCGTAACTATCGAGGATAAGCGTTTTTTTGAACACAGGGGTATTGATTGGCGTGGTATCCTTCGGGCGCTCTGGGTGGACATAAAGCACAGAAGTGTGGTTCAGGGTGGTAGCACGTTAACCCAGCAGCTGGTTAAAAATTATTTCCTTGAACCCAAGCGATCATTTGTACGCAAGGCCAAAGAAGCGGTAATGTCAATTATCATCGAGACGCTGTATTCAAAAGAAGAGATCCTTGAGATGTATATGAACGAAATATATATGGGGCAGAAAGGAGGCGTCTCGATAAATGGCATGGGGGAAGCCTCCCGGTATTTTTTTGGCCACGGTGTTTCTGACTTAACTCTTGGTGAAGCAGCCACCCTGGCCGGTATAATACGGGCCCCCAACTATTATTCGCCGTTTTCAAATCCCGAACTGGCCAAGAAAAGAAGGAACCTGGTTCTGGAGAAAATGCTGAAAGCAGGAAAAATTTCCAGGGAAGAGTATGAAGAGGCTCTGGCTGAACCGGTTGTACCTTCCAGAATCCCTTCGCCTGTCAGAAAAGCTCCGTACTACGTGGATTTCTTGAAACGCCAGCTGCAAGAACTTTATCCAAAAAAAGTCCTTACAAGCATGGGACTCAGGATCTTCACAACCCTCAACCCTTATTTTCAAATGTGTGCTAGAAAAGCGCTGAGAGAGGAACTCAGTCGCCTGGAAAAAGAATACCCTGCCTTGGTACCTAAGGGTGACCAGCAACCTCTTCAAGCTGCTATGGTGGTAGTACAACCCAAAACAGGCGCAATTCTCGCTATGGTTGGAGGTAGGGACTACAGGTACAGTTCGTTTAACAGAGCTGTGGATGCTCACAGACAGCCTGG
>QMLL01000350.1 GCA_003646715.1 Deltaproteobacteria bacterium | reverse complement strand
TCTGTGCCCGTAGAAAAACAACCGCTCTTGTAGGGACCTGTTGAGCCCGAATCTGAGAAAATTCCCGATAGTTTCCTGATAGGAAGGCCTGTCCAGAACTTCGGCACTTTTCACATAGGATGGAATCCGCCCCCTGCGGATATCCTTCTCCCCCACATAGAGCAGGTGAAGTTCAAATTCGTCTCTCATAAACTCCAGGTAATTGAAGAGCATGTATTTCCTGCCGGTAGCTGGGGGGAAGGGATTTCTCGTTAAAATGAAGAGGACTTTTCTCATTGAGATTTCATCCCGCAGGCCATTCGGGTAACTCCAGTAATTCTCTGTACACGTCCAGCGTCATACGAGCCGTTTTTTGCCAGCTGTATTTCTTTCCGCGTTCTCTTCCCTTCTCGCTCAGGGATCTGCGCAATCCCTCATCCATAAGGAGCTCAAGTTTCTCGGAGATATCCTCCACATGGTCTTTATCGGCAAAAAGACAGGCATCTCCACAGATCTCTGGAAGGGATCCCTCACGGGAAGCGAGAACCGGTACACCGAGCTTCATAGCCTCCACAACGGGAAGGCCAAACCCTTCGTAATGAGATAACAAAACCAGTGCTCTTGCATTTTTCAACATCACGTAAATTTCCTCCCGGTCGAGAGGTTCCCTGTATATTATATTGCCTTTGCCGAAAGAGCGAATAAAATTCAGGACTTTTGAGGAATAGGATGGATCAAATTTGGACGATCCCACGAGGAACATTTTTATGCCCTTAAATTTCTCGCTGAATCTGATAAACGCGCGAAGCATATTCAAAATATTCTTTCTCCTTTCCAGCGCGCCTATGTAAATAAAGTAGTCATTGCACGATAAGCCCGGAACGGGCAGGGACTTTCTTTCTGATTTTGCTGTGTCGTGCAGATCCTCAAAATTGCTGCTTAAGGGAATTACCCTTATTTTGCCGGAAGGCACATTAAATATCTCGATGAGATCTGACCTTGTGGATGCCGAAGGAACAATAATCCTTCCCGAGTTTGAAAGACTATAAGGAACGGCTCTTTTGTAAAAAACCCTGATAAAGTGCGGTACCCACTGAGGATATTTAACAAAAGTGAGGTCATGGATGGTCAAAACGACCCTCTTTCTGGTGGGCAGAGAAAGCCCCATCGTGGCGTGAAAGATCTGTCCGCTTCCCTCGAAAAAATCGAGTAGGGGTGCCCCTGTGCTCATGCCCGCATAGAGCAACGGAGTCAGCGGAAGTGGAAAGTGTTTCAGGCTCAGTCCATATCGGTCGGCTATACCTTTACGGGAATATCCGGGGAAAAAAGATATTAGTTTCAGCTCTAAATCCCCGTTCAACCTAACCAGGCTGCGAACCAGGTTCAGGGCATATACACCTATTCCTCCCCCATAATATACAGGAGTAAAGTCAATTATCACCCGCATTGCCCGCTATAAAAAATTTGTAGAAATTGACCGTCCTTTTCAATAAATTCAAAAGAATGGCAACGAGAAAACCAAGATTTATGTCCTTCAACAGGGGCCCTATAAAAAAGGCAAAAGTATCCTGCTCCACGAGATCGGGAAGGAGGATCAGCCTCTTTCTTCTGAAGTATTCCCGGATTTTACAGATCAATCTCTTCCCTTCCATCACATCCTCATATCTTTTCTCCCCCACAGCCCCGGTGCTCAGATAAAACAGGCCCTCTATCTGCTGCCAGAGATAAAGTGACACGAAAAGCAACGCCAGCATAGCCTTTCCGCTGTAAAGAGCGAGGGCCAGTGTATTCAGGATCAATCTGACCTTATCGGCAAACATATCGAGCCAGATACCTTTGAGGGAACTCCTTCCGGTCAACTGAGCGAGTTTGCCGTCGATACAATCAAACAAAAAGGAAAGCTCATAGATCAAAGCCCCCTGCCATAGCAATCCCTTGAAAAACAAAAAGGATGATAAAACCGAAAGCAAAAGTGAAACGGCCGTTATCACGTTGGGAGAGACCCGAGTATTGTTAGCCAGAAACAACGTAGCGCGGGTCGCAAATGGATCTATAACCAGCACAGTCCACCATGAATCCCTTTCCTTGACGATCTTCTTGACGTCTTCCAGCGTGTATTTTTTCATCTCAGGCTCCCAATTCTTCGAAGATCTCGACGAACCTCATCGCAGCCCTTTCCCAGGAGAAACTCCTCGAGATCTCTTTTCCCTTTCGCCTCAATCTCTCGCGAAGTGCCTCATCATGTAAGGCCTTCTGAATTCCCGCTGCGATGTCATCCGGGTCGAAGGGATCGACATAAACAGCGCTCCCCTGAGTCACTTCAACGAGTGGGGAAATCTTTGAAACGACAACAGGAACTCCGCACCTCATGGCCTCCAGAACAGGAAGGCCAAAACCCTCATATGTGGATGGGAACACGAACAACGAGGCTCCGGTAATAACGCAGGGAAGATCTCTGTCTTCTATGAAACCTGTGAAAATGATTTTCCCGTCGATCCCGCCTATTTCTTCCGAAAATCTGACCATTCTATCGTAATAATAGGGATCACCACCCCCCAGCACAAGATACGGCGAGTTCTCATCCCTCTCCGATAGCCTTTTATAGGCCAAGATCAGTCTCTTTAAGTTCTTGTAAGGCTTGAAATGCCCATAGAATAATATGTAGGGTTCCTTAATCGAGTATCTCTGGAGAACTTCCCCACAAGCCCGGGCATCGCTCCCGGCAAATCTCTCATCTATCCCCGGATAGATGACTCGAATTTTCTCCGGATGCAGTTTCACTCTGTTCAATATCTCCCGTTTCGAAAAATTTGAGACCGTCACCACAACATCCGCCTTCTTTAGGGAATATCTGACAAATAAGTTGGCGGCAGTATAGGCCAACATCTTCTTTGCAGGGTTATATCTGTAGTAAGTCCAGAGAAATGATAACGCCATCACATCATGAATAACGACCACGCTTCTCCCTTTGTAATTCACAGGCACAACCTCCCTCAGGCTCAGGAAGATCTCTACACCATCTGACCTGAGAACCCCGGGGAAAGCCGTCAATTGTTCCTTCAAGCTGAACCTGCTCGCGTCCACGGTTCGATAGGTAAAGCCCTCCGGGAGCCTCAAATTGAATTCAGGGTTTTTGTAAACAATAATGTCAAAATCCTCGCTATATTCACGCAGGGCTTTTAGCAACGAAATGCCGTAACGAGTAATACCATCTATATCGTTCCTCAGATGTCTCGCATCTATTCCCACCTTTATCCGTTGCCTCATTGGTCTCCGCCGTGAAAAATGCGTGAATACTCCCTGGTAATCTTCAGGTACAAATCCCCGTATTCCTCAGCAGGCTCGATCTGAGTGCCTTCATGCCATTC
>QMLL01000349.1 GCA_003646715.1 Deltaproteobacteria bacterium | reverse complement strand
TGCTGTTTTTGATAATCTTCCTGGCAGCCAATGCGTTCTTTTTTTACAGTGTATATAAACTTTACAAAATAATGCTTCTGGGCAAACCGGAAGACAGGTTCGGGCAGTATGGTGAAAGAATTAAGTCTGTGCTGGCTTTCGTGTTCGGGCAAAAGCGAGTCCTTCGAGAACCATCGGGAATAGGACATTTCCTCATTTTCTGGGGTTTTGTTGTAATTACTATTGGAAGTATAGAAACTTTTGGAGTTGGGATTTACCATAATTTCAGTTATGAGCCGATTATAGGGAAGTTTCTGTACAACATTCTTTATTTGATTCAGGACATTTTCTGTGCGGGTGTTCTGGTGGCTCTTGCAGTAGCGTTATACAGGCGTTTTATTATCAAGCCCTTGCGACTCGAAAGCGATGATCCCAAAGCCACCAAGCTGGATGCAGTGATCATTATAAGCTTGATTGCCGTTTTGATTATTCTTCTTTTCGGAAGCAGAGCTGCGGATGCT
The DNA here is from genome assembly GCA_003646715.1 of Deltaproteobacteria bacterium. GTDB lineage: Bacteria > Desulfobacterota > Syntrophobacteria > B119-G9 > B119-G9 > B119-G9. Next base: position 2,868 of record QMLL01000349.1, on the reverse strand, counting down.
CAGTTATACGCAAAAGGCGAAGGCAAATATTTCCCACCACTGGCTATCATTTCTCAGGTTTTGTCCCTGGCTTTTTCAGGTGCAAGCGTTGATACGCTGAAGTTCTGGAGCACCTTCTTCTGGTGGGCACACACGATTATTATCCTTGCTTTTCTTGTTTACATTCCTTACTCGAAGCATTTACATCTTCTGGCAGCGATTCCGAACGTGTTTTTCAGAAGACTTGGACCGGTTGGCGAATTAAGCAAGATGGATCTGGAGGACGAAGAAGCAGAAAGTTTTGGCATTGCTAATATCGAAGAATTTACATGGAAGCAGCTTCTGGATCTCTATGCATGTACAGAGTGTGGTCGATGCGCGGAAAACTGCCCTGCTACTCTTACCGAAAAGCCCCTCAATCCCAAATACGTTATTCATCATATGAAGGAACACTTGAAGAAAAAAGGAGAACTGCTCCTGGAAAATAAGGGTAATGGTTCAGGCGAAGAAAGTGTTGAACCTCAGAGTTCGGATGAGACAGAATCCGCTCCAAAGAGTGAACTTGATAAAGCGCTGATTGGAGACGTTGTCTCAAAGGATACTCTCTGGTCGTGTACAACCTGCGGGAACTGCATGGAGAACTGCCCGGTTTTCATAGAACACGTTCACAAATTTGTGGACATGAGGCGTTATCTTGTTCTTACCGAAAGTGATTTTCCAGCTGAAGTTGCCACGGTTTTTAGAAACTGGGAAACGAACAGCAACCCCTGGGGTATTGGCTTTTCCCAGAGAGGAGATTGGGCGGAAGATTTGCCTGTGAAAACTTTGAGTGAGGACTCAAATGTGGAATATCTTCTCTACGTTGGATGTGCCGGGTCTTTTGATGATAGAGGTCAGAAGGTGGCCAGAGCAGTGGTTAAATTGTTGCACGAAGCAGGTGTGAGCTTTGGAATACTTGGAGTTGAAGAGAAGTGCTGCGGTGAGACTGCAAGAAGGATCGGGAACGAATATCTGTTCCAGATGATGGCCGCTGATTTAGTCGAGACCATTAATGGATATGGGGTCAAAAAGATCATAGTAACCTGTCCGCATGGATATAATTGCTTGAAGAATGAGTATCCGCAATTTGGAAGTGAGTGGAAGGTTTATCACCACACTGAGGTCCTGGATAAACTGGTGAGAGATGGTATGCTTACTCCGACGAAATATATTACTCAGAATATTGTGTTCCACGACTCCTGTTATCTGGGACGTTACAATGAGGTATACGAACAGCCTCGCAATGTAATCAAGGCTATCCCGGGTGCCATATTGAGTGAAATGGACAGGCATCGTCATAAATCATTCTGCTGCGGCGCAGGTGGCGGAAGAATGTGGATGGAAGAGACCCTTGGAAAGAAAAAGATTAATGACGAAAGAACAGAGCAGGCATTGAGGTGTAATCCAGACATTATTGGGGTTGCTTGCCCGTTTTGTACCACCATGTTTGAAGATGGCCTGAAAGCTAAAGATCTGGAGGAAAATATCAAAGTTTATGACATAGCAGAAATCCTTGCCATGTCTATTGAATTCAAGAAATAGCAGAGAGCCGGGGGGAGTATTCTCCCCCCTTCTAAAAACCACCTCACGCACTCAATCCTTCCAATTCTTTCACTAAACTGATATCATTCCTGTGGTTTCATGTTTTCTTACATAACTTTTGTTGGACTTATGTAATGGTAACTTTTAACCAGACAGGGGACAGTGATGGAAAGAGTATGGCATAAGTTCTACGACGCCGGTGTTCCAACCCACATTGAATACCCGGAAAAAACGGTTCCTCAATTTTTGTTTGATGCAGCCCAGGAATATCCTGACCGAGTGGCTACGAGTTTTTTTGGAGCTACTATTAAGTATAGTGAACTGGCTAACCAGGTTGATCGGATGGGAACGGCGCTCCTAAATCTGGGAGTGAAAAAAGGTGACAGAGTTGCAGTTATGTTGCCCAACTGCCCGCAGGCGATCATTTCCTACTATGCGATTTTGAAAATCGGAGCCGTGGCAGTAATGACAAACCCGATGTACGTTGAACGCGAAATGGCATATCAGTTTAGCAATGCTGAAGCAAAGGTACTGATAGTTCTCGACCATTTGTATCCAAAAGCCGAACAGGTACGGGAAGAATCAGGCCTCGAGACTATCATTGTCACGAGTTTGAGAGAATACCTCCCCTGGTACCTGAGTTTGCTTTATCCCATAAAAGCAAAGAAACAGAAACTTTTTACCAGTGTACCATATGACGGCTCGTCAGTGTTAAATTTCCGAGATCTGATATCAAAAAGTAATCCGAAGGCAACCATTGAATACCCGGAGCTGGATGATCTTGCACTGCTTCAATATACGGGCGGGACAACCGGGGTTCCTAAAGGAGTAATGCTCACCCACAGGAATATAATGTGCAACACCGTGCAGACCAGTATGTGGTTTCCTACCAGGCGTAGAGGACAGGAAAGGGTTGTGGCAATCTTGCCCTTTTTTCACGTGTTTGGGATGACGGTAGCCATGAACTGGCCCATTTACAATGCTGGTACGATTATTCTTGTGCCTAAGTTTGAGGTGAAGAGTTTTGTAAAGACTCTGGCCAAAACTAAACCCACGGTCTTCCCCGGGGTTCCCACCATTTATGTCGCTATAAACAGTTATCCGGATATTGAAAAGTACGATATTTCTTCCATCCGTTTTTGTATCACTGGCTCCGCCCCCATGCCGATAGAAACCATAAAGCGCTTTGAAGATCTGACAAAATGTAGAATTGTGGAGGGTTACGGCTTAACAGAGGCTTCCCCGGTTACCCACGTTAACCCTTTGCAAGGTATCAGAAAGATTGGAAGCATTGGCATAGCAATTTCT
>QMLL01000348.1 GCA_003646715.1 Deltaproteobacteria bacterium | reverse complement strand
TCCTAATGTTTATATTAATAAGAGATAAAAAGATAAAAAGAGAAAAAAATGAAAATTTTGCCATTAGCATTTGATTCTTTTGGTGTTAGGTCAATGGCAACTTTTATTGAAACTGACAAGAAAATTTTAATCGACCCAGGAGTTGCATTAGGTCCATCTCGTTATAATCTCCCACCACATCCATTAGAAATTAAAAAATTAAGGGAATTGGAGAAAGTTATAGAGGAATTTGCTCAAAGAAAAGCAGAAATTTTAACAATTTCACATTATCATTATGACCATTATTCCCCTTATGCAAAATTTTATAAGGACAAAATTTTACTTATGAAACACCCAAAAAATAAGATAAATTTTTCCCAGCAACAAAGAGCAAAGGAATTTTTAGAAGAAATCAGCAAAAAGCAGAAAAAACCAGAAAGAATTGAATTTGCTGATGGAAAAAAATTTAATTTTGGGGAAACAAAGATAAAATTTTCTCAACCAGTTTTTCATGGTGCAGAGAATTCAAGATTGGGGTATGTGATAATGTGTTCAATTTCTTATAAAAATGAAACAATCATTCATGCATCTGATGTGCAAGGACCTCAAGTAAAAGAGACAAAAGATTGGATATTAAAGGAAAATCCAAATTTGCTAATTCTCTCCGGATATCCGACAATATTCATTGGTTGGAGATTTTCAAAAAAAGGTCTTGAGGAAAGCAATAAAAATTTGATTGAGATTTTAGAGAAAACAAAAGTTGAAAAAATAATTTTAGAACATCACTTATTGAGAGATTTGCATTATAAGAAAAAAATTTCAGAAGTTTTGAAAAAAGCAAAATCTTTAAGTAAAGAGATTTTAACAGCTGCAGAATTTTTAGGTAAGGAAAATGAATTTTTAGAAGCTAAAAGAAAAGAACTTTACTCTTCTTTTTCCACATAACTTTTCCTCTTAAAAAATAACCAATTGTTTTTTCCCTTAAACTTTTCACTACTTTTTAATTTTATCAATGCAAAATTTCCCTTTAATTTTTCTCCTTTGAGTTCAAATAAAATTTCTCCCTCCTCAATCTTCTCAGGAATAAATTTACCTTTATCCCAAATTTTTACTTTTCCTGCTCCATACATTCCCTCAGGAATTTCACCTTCAAAGTTTGCATATTCAATCGGATGATCTTCAGTTTGAACTGCCAGTCTTTTAATTCCTTCTTTCATTGGTGGTTCTTTTGGAATTGCCCAAGATTTCAAAACACCATTAATTTCAAGCCTTAAATCCCAATGTAATTTTCTTGCGTGATGCTTTTGAATAACAAAAATTTTCCCTTTTCTTTCCTGAATTTTCTTTACTTCTCCCTTTGGTTCTAGACTTTTCTCAAAATTTCTTTTTTTATTATACTCCTCTAATGACATCTTTTCACTTTTTCAATCAAAATTAAATGCAGATGGACAAATTTTATTTAACTTACATTCATTACATAATGGTTTTTTTGCGTTGCAAATTTTTCTTCCATGTAACATTAAAAGTAAAGTAATCTCTTTCCAAAATTTTTTTGGAACGATTTTCATTAAATCTTGCTCAATTTTTTCTGGATTTTTTTCTTCACTTAATTTTAATCTTTGTGAAAGTCTCTTAACGTGAGTGTCAACTGCAATTCCCTCAACAATATCAAATGCGTTTGAAAGGACAATATTGGCAGTTTTCCTTGCAACCCCAGGAAGTGATATCAACTCTTTCATACTTTTCGGAACTTCCGAGTTAAATTTCTCAACCAAAATTTTAGCCATTTCTTTGATATTTTTTGCCTTACTTTTATAGAAACCGGTAGAATGAATTTCTTTTTCAAATTCCTCAAGTTTAACATTTGCATAATCTTTTGGGGTTTTATATTTTTTGAATAAATTTTTTGTTACTTTGTTAACCCTTTCGTCAGTACATTGTGCTGATAAAATTGTTGCCACTAAAAGCTCAAGAGGATTGGAGAAATTTAACGCTAATTTTGCATTTGTATACTCTTTTCTCAAAATTTTTATAATTTCTCTTACCCTATTTTTATTTTCCATTTCCTTTTCTCCCTTCAACAAGTTTTTTAATATTTTTAGAAATTTCATCTAAATATGGTGCTTCTTCCATTTCATGCATCTTTTCACTTATTATATCATAAACTTCATGAGGTTTCGGAATTCCATATAAGACATAATAACTTCTCCCTCTTGGTATGTTTATACCTTTTTCACTTCCAATACCTATGCCAATACCAAATTTTTTTGTTATTTTCCCACCAGCACCAGCACCTAAAATTGCAGCATCTTTGCCCATTCCTAAACCAGAAGCAGTAATTGGTATAATTGTCCCGAAATTGAAAATTTTTCCAAGAATACTTTGTTGCATAATCAAATTTTCTATCTTACTATACTCTAACTCTGAAATTTTCTCTTCAAAGAGGAAATCTAAAATTTCTACAATTCTGAAATTTGTTATATAAAATGTATGTGCTCTTCTGTAGAGTTCAACAAAAACCATTCCCACCACTGCAATAAAAATTGTGATAAGTTGAATTGAATTATTTTGTAAGTTAAAGAGTATTTTTGGTAGGGTACTAATAAAACCAATTAACAAGAAAATTGAAAACCATTTGAAGGAAATTTTTAGGTAAGACATTAATAAAGATGAGAAAATTAAAATAAGCCACCACAATCCTATAAAACCAAGCGTTTCAGGACTAAATTGTCCTTCCATAAATAAAAACTTTGGCAAGGTATCTATCAAGTTAAAATTTGAAGAAATTAAATTTAATAATAAGTTAATGAGATAAACACCAATGGAAACAAAATATAATAGCGTAGAAAATAACCAACTATAATTGTTAATAAATGAGTAAATTTTCTCTTCAAGATAAATTAAAAATAAACTTAAAATTATTAGGTAAATCCACACAGCATATAAATTAAAGAATGAAAGCGGATGAGGATGAAAAACTCTAAGCAAATTTTCTTTATCTAAAAGTTTAAATTCAAATATATGTTTATTATCCTCCCGCCCAACACTCATCTTTATTTTTGTTTATTAATTAGTATTAATTAGATAATTTAATATAAAGTGTTATTGAGAGATGCACAGGAGAAATATCATAATGTTTTGTGGATAAACGGAGCCCACGAAGTGGGTTTGGTTGTAGCGTAGCGAAACCGTTTATCTGCTGTTATATTCCCCAAAGGCAAAATTTTAGTGCAACGTTCCGAAGGAAAAATTTTGAGTTTCCCCCCGAGCGTTTTTAAATTAAGGAAGTGCTTGCTTATCATTTTTGTCTCATCTTATATGAATAAACATATACCAATACCTGCACCAATCAACAAACCAACTATTACACAGAGACTAACTGTAAGTGTAAGTTTAGAAGTTGTAGT
>QMLL01000347.1 GCA_003646715.1 Deltaproteobacteria bacterium | reverse complement strand
GCTTTCTGTTCAGCAGCTTTTTTGCTTTTTCCCACCCCGTAGCCGACTTTTTTGTCTCCCACCAGAACACTGACATAAAAAGTTTTATCGTGATCGGGGCCGGTTTCTTTTTCAAGTTCGTAAGTGGGAGTTTCCTTGTATTCGTTCTGTGTAAATTCCTGGAGTCTGGTTTTAAAGTCCCTGTTCAGGAACTCAAGAGGGGATCTGGACCCCATAAAAATGTTTCCAAACAATCTTTCCACCACTTCTTTCAGTTTCTGGTATCCGCCATCGAGGTATACCGCTGCCAGGACTGCTTCCATGCAGTCAGCCAGCACAGAAGGCTTTGTCCGACCGCCTGTTAATTCTTCTCCCTTTCCCAGGAGAATTGCTTTTCCGAGTTCCAGGTCTTCAGCAAGCTTTGACAGTTGCCTTTCGTTGACAATCAGAGACCTTAACTTTGACAGTTCTCCTTCGGTATAATGCGGAAATTCGTGAAACATTATATCCGATATGGCCAGTTCCAGCGCAGCATCTCCCAGGAACTCCAGCCTTTCGTTGTCTTCTATTTTGGTAGCACCTCTCTCGTTAGAATAGGATCTATGGACAAGTGCTTGTAGCAACAGGTTCCTATCCTTAAAAGTATATCCAAGTTTTTCCTGCAACCGTTTCAAAAGGTTATTGTCTACTTTAAACAGCTCTTTTTCAGGTTTCCGAACGCTCTCTTCCATATTTCACACAACCTTCAACTCCGAAGTAAACATACAGTTTCAATACCTTTCAGGTGACGAAAAGGATTACCATTCCTTATCCCCGAAAATACGACATCTTTCTTTACAACCCTGCTTCCTGCTAACAAGTCGATACCAAAACCGAATAACACTTCCGACATCGGGGTCGATGGACCCAGCAATATTTTGAAGCTTCCGGGTTTGCAGGTTCTTAGTATATTATCTAATGTCTTGTTTATAATAGTTGTTGCTGTGATGCCAACCACGTCGCATCGGGGTAAAACTTTGTATCCTTCTTCAGTGTCAATATCTCCCTTTTGGGGTTTCAACTCAATTACCCACAGTTTTTGAAATTCTTTTTTAATCCTGGTTACAAAAGGAAAGTGTCCCACAATGGCAACTTCTTTCCCCCTACCCTTCTCCGCAATAATATCTTGAGCTTTGACTTTAATAAAGTCTAACTTTGAGTAATCATAAAGAGAACTTATCGTGGCAAGCCCTAAGCCAACATCAAAGGTGTTAACTTCGAAGATTTTGGTCGCAACTTCCTTTGCGCTTTTACCTTCCAAGGCTTTCCAGTACCTCTCATCGGGAATTTTCTTCAGGTGACCTCCTGCAGGGTCAACGAGACTGGCCAGTCCCACCTGCCTTGAGTGAACTCCCAGTAGATGGGTTCCCACGACAATGTCGTTTATCGGCTGATCCTCAAGAAATTTCAAGGAGTCCAGCAACGCGGCTCCTATTCTATCCTGCTTCGATTTCCTGTATTCCCTCATCTGATAACCCTTTTCCGATATAAAGTTACTGGCTTACCTATAAGCCTCCGGTACCCGGTCTTCAAAACAGGGAATGAGCTTTCTAAACTCATCTATTTCTTTCAAGTCTATGTCTGCAACAAGGTTCATGGGTTTATCACTTGCCACCATGAATACATCTCCAGTGGGGCTGTAACCCACGGATGTTCCTCCGTATTGCATATTTTCATCACTGCCGCATGTGTTGGTACCCACGCAAAATAGTTGATTCTCGATGGCCCTGGCTCGCAAGAGTACCAACCAATGGGCTATACGCGAAGCTGGCCACTGTGCACTAACCACCAGGATTTTTGCTCCTTCCAGTGCAAGGGCTCTTGCAAGTTCCGGAAATCGAATATCGTAACAGATCATCACCCCTATTTTCCCAATATCCGTGTCACAAACAAGTCTCTCGCTACCATGTTTAAAGTGCTTATCTTCTCTGTGTAGTGAGAACGGGTGTATTTTTCTGTACTTGCCTATGATACCATCCTTTTTGTGAATTACGTAAGCGGTATTGTAAATACTTGTGGCATTTACTTTTTCAGGCAAGCTTCCAACGATTATAAGATCCTGCTCAGCGGCAATTCTCGTGACCTCTTCCAGCACATCATCCATCTTATCCGATAAGGTATTTAAATTCCTATAGGCAAATCCGGTTGCCCACATCTCCGGCAAAACCACCAGAGATGCTCCAGCATCTCCCATTTTTACCAGTGATGATTTTACAGTGTCGAGGTTTCTCTTTATGTCTCCTTGGGTTACCTCGAACTGGACTATTCCTATTTTTATTTTTGACATACCGTTTCCCCTTGTTAAATTTTAGTCAAAATCGATTATGGATACCCTTGCCACGGTTATGGCTGTTACCTTTTTTGCACCTGCTTTTTTAAGTACCCTGGCACATTCATTCAAGGTATTCCCTGTGGTATACACGTCATCCACCAGAAGGATTTTTTTCCCTCTTATCTTTTCTGGTTTATGGACCTCAAAAGCTCCTTTGACATTTTTCCGCCTTTCTTTTTTTCCGAGACCGACCTGTGGCAAAGTGTGCCTGGTTCTACGCAAATTGTGACCCTGTAATTCTAAGGCATATTCCTTTTTTATTTCGCACGCCAGAAGAAGGGCCTGGTTATAACCCCGTTGTTTCAGGCGTTCTTTGTGAAGAGGCACCGGAATTATCGTATCCAGATCAGAAAAAGTTTCCGTAACAATTGTGTTTGAAATCATGATTTTTGCTAGGGGTCTTGAAAACTCTGGCATATTGGAAAACTTAAAGAATTGGATCGCTTCTCTAATCTTTCCCCTGTAAATTGTGGCTGATCTCGCCAGATCGAAACTGTGAGATTTCTTGATACAATCCCCGCAGAGATGATCCCGGAGTTGAGCAGACGATACTTGGCTTTCCTTTATTCCACTGGAATCGGTTTCGGGCTCATTCCCCATTATTCCAAAAGGCTGACCACAAACGAAACATATTGGTTGTTCAATAAGTTTTATGTCCGGAAAGCATTTTTGGCAAAATCCGTGGTCTTCACCTTCTGGTACAAGAGTATCACAGGTAGGGCACCTTGATGGAAACAGGAAATCGAAGATAAATTCTATGCTTCTCAGAGCTTTTCTAACTGGTCCTTGGTTCATTTCGATCATCGGATATTATAATCTTTCCACCACCGCTTCGGCAAATTCCCTTGTTCCCACTTCCCGGGCATCGCTGATTTGACGCGCCAGATCGTATGTGACTATTTTTTCCGATATGCTTTGTTCAAGTGCTTTTTCGATTATACTGGCTGCTTCTATCCAGCCCATGTATTCCAGCATCATGGCACCGGATAAGATCAAGGAACCCGGGTTTACCTTGTTTTTTCCGGCATATTTCGGAG
>QMLL01000346.1 GCA_003646715.1 Deltaproteobacteria bacterium | reverse complement strand
CACCCATCTGGGCTCTTGGCTTCCCGCCTGGAGAAAACGAGTCAAGAGGAGGGTGAGCGTGTCTCCCAAATTCTATTTCTCGGATATAGGCGTAGTAAACTATCTTACTCGACGCTTTTCCCTCCCGAGGGGGACACCTGAGTACGGTAAGGCCTTTGAGAACTGGTGTTTTCATGAACTAACAGCATACAATTCTTACAAGGAGTGCTATTTCACGCTAAGCTACTGGCGTCTTCCAAGTGGAATAGAAGTGGATTTTATTATAAATGATATGGAGGTCGCAATCGAGGCAAAGGCCGTTGAGTTAGTTCAGCACAGACATTTGAAAGGTTTGCGGACCTTAAAAGAAGAATTTCCCGGTGTGAAAAAGAGGGTAGTTGTTTCTCTCGAACCCAAGTGCAGATTAACTGAAGACAAAATTTTGATCCTTCCCCCAATCGATTTTGTAAAGATGCTATGGAGTGGTGAGTTATATTACACAAATGTGTTTTGATGCGTGGTGGGTTGTTGGTGGTAACTTGTGGGTAGTGGGTTGGAAAATTGTTCTAGTTCAGTGTGAATTGAAGCATTCCATTTAGTCTATCTGGTCTGTTTGGTCTGTCTGGTCTATTTGGTCAATTTGACTGCGAGAAAGGACTGGCTAAGCAAGTTTACAGTGCTTCAGCTGGAATTGGAGGTTTCATGAGATTGCGTTGGTTTGATTGTCCCTGCCAGGTTAGTGTGGTATTCTCCTACTTTTTTTGCGCGAAGCGCAAGACAGTGCACTGCAGGCAGTGTCGCTTGCAGAGCTGTCGGCATCCGTCCGCGCTCGTCTGCGCTTAATTTATCCTTTGCGTTCTTGGCGTCTTTGCGGTGAAATAAAAAAGAGGCTCATGCCTCCCAGCCTTGAGATTCAAAATTATTCACTAAAGGGTTCAAGCGGCAAGTTTGCTCTCTAACTCTGCCAGCTTTCTTTCGCAATAGGTAACTCTATTCTCTAGCTCTCTGTGCTCGTCCCTCCGGACGATTACCTCATAGAGCCTATCTAGACGCTCATTTGTCGAGTCAAGCCGCCCTACAAGCTCACTACGAACACTATCAATTCGGTTATTCGTCTCATCGATCCGCCTATTAGTCTCACTAATTATGCCTACAAACTCATCTCGCACACTGTCTATACGCTTGTTCGTCTCATCAATCCGTCTACTTTGATCTACCAGGTGCGCATTAATATCAGCAAGACGCTGATCCACCGAGTTGATTCTCTCTTCCAGCCTGATCTGTTTTTCTTTAATTATGTTCAGTTCCGGAAGTATTATCTCCTTCATACCGGAAAGGATTGCTTCCCTGACATCCATTTCGCATCTCCCTACTCTGTGCTGCACCTTATTATTAAAGCCAAAAAAAGATAAGAGTTCCGAATCAATACTATAATAATTTTACTCAATAACACGAAGGATTGTCAACTGCTGAACGAAGAAGTCCAACTATAGATTACTGTTTTTACTCAAATCTGGTTTGACGCGAAGTGGGTAAATGGATGCTAGGAAGCTGGAAAGCCGGAGAGGTTGGAAGCGGGGAAGTTTTTTTGGTCTATTGGGTCCATGGGTCGAGGGTCTGTTGGATCGAGGGAAAATAAGCGAGTTTCTTTTCGTGGCCTTCACCCGCTCCCAAAGCATTCTAAAGACTGAACTGAGAAGAACGGTCAAGGATAATTTATTTCCTCGAATAAGACGCTTTGCGGTTTTTTCCAATGCTCTGCCATTGGAAATCAATGTCCCTCAGGAATTTTTGCTACACTGGGTTCAAACCAATAAAATTTTGACCGTACCTGCTCTCGCACCTCACGCTCGCTCCGCAGACAAAAAAGGGACGATACCACCCGCAGAGTTGTCTGTATCCGTTTGCGGTTAATTTATCTTTGTGTTTCTTTCTATGCATAGCGGCTTGTTTTTTCACCACTTGCGGCAAAGAAGAGGCAAAATTTGAGCACAATGTTGTTCATCGAAGACAGCTTCTCCGCCAGGCCATAAATCATAACTCATAAGGTTGACATCCTGTATTTCATAAATTACGATTAAACACATGAAACTTTTAATGGATGCAGATTGTTTAATTAAATTCACCAAGGCCGGTCTTAAAAAGACAATTGTTGACAAAATCAATATTTTTATCCCACAAGTAGTAAAAGAAGAATCTGTAGACGCGGGAAAACAAAAGGGCTGTGACGACGCTTTCCTGATTGAAAAAAATATTAAGGCAAAGAAAATCAAAGTTGTTCATAAGAGTAAAAAATACGTTAATGGTGATCAAGCATTGACTGACCTTTTTGATTCCGAAAAGTACTTGGCGGTAGCAACAGATGACGCAAAGCTTTCGAGAGTACTCAGACTCAGAGGAATACCATTTCTGTTGCCAGCAGTTGTAATTTTAAAACTTTTCCGCGACAGAAAAATTAATAGAAATGTAGCCTTGGAAATGCTCGAAAAATTAAGACCTTTTATCAGTGATGACGAATATAGTACGGTCAGAATCATCCTGGAGAAAAAATTATGAAAGTCAAAAGCATGCGTATTCCTGACGATATTGAAAAAGGGATTGACTACGTTTCAAGAATCGAAAAAATCGAGAAAGCCCAGTCGTTCCGTAAACTTGTTAGGATAGGGCTGGAAACGTACGTTGCAAAAACATATGAAAGAGGCAAAATTACTCTCAGAGAGGCATGTAAATTACTCGACATGACACCATCAGAAGCGATTGATCTGTTCATGGAACTGGGTGTTAAAGGAAATATTCGTGCCAATGATGTTTTTACTAGTATCAAATCTTTAACAGAAACAAGTGAACAACATTAAGACAAAAGAGACTTCCTCATATGACTGATGAATTCAAATCCCCATGTATATCCAACCGCAGACAGACGTAGACAAAAAAACAAAGCTTTGCGTTCTTGGCGCCTTTGCGGTGAGATAGAAACCGTTATTTGTTATTCGTTACTTGTTATCCGTCACCAGTCCCAAAATCGCCTTCACTCTTTATACCAGGCGCAGGGACAGGGAATTATCACCATCTCCTTCTCTCCCCGACCTTTTAGAAGCCACCTCTTCATGATAAGTTGACTATTCTAAAGGCTTTGTTTAGTATTGATAACAAAAACTTAGTTAGTCACTATTTTCTAAAATACTCCTAACAATACCAGACGTACGGACTCCGAGTATGGAGGTATAAATGAAAGATCTCCTTGGGAGAATAACGTTTGACAAGGAAATCCTTTGCGGAAAGCCGATTATCCGAGGACTGCGAATCTCCGTAGATATGATCCTTGAGCTTCTTGCCAAGGGCGCTACGGAGGAAGAGATTCTCGAAGATTATCCAGAACTGGAAGGCGAAGATATAAAAGCTGCTCTCTTGTATGCTCACT
>QMLL01000345.1 GCA_003646715.1 Deltaproteobacteria bacterium | reverse complement strand
ATCGGGCAGAGTTGCCGAAGTCCAGATAGCCCGTTCTTCGGGCTATGGCGGCTTCGACAGCTCCGCTGTCGAAGCCGCCAAAAAATTCCAGTTCAAGCCGGCCACGACACCGGAAGGCGAGAAAGTACCCTCCTGGATCATCCTCCCCTTCTCGTTCAAGTTGAAATGAAGGAACGAAACCGTTTAATCATACAAAAACTTAACGCAGGGAACAGTGGATGGCCCATGGAGCTTACGCGAACAAACACGCTTTGCTAAAGTGCCCCGTTTTTCTCTTAAATCAACTGGTAGCAAAGACATCAGATCGACGAAAAATTGAAAACGCAATTAGATTCTCTCACTGACTGGTCAACTCTTGAAAAGGTAAATCTAAAGAGACGTCAAGCCAAAACCCCACATACAGGGGACATATCTACTCACCATTCGAGACCGAATGAGCAGAGAGGAATTTTACTCAGAAAACACCATGCGAAGGTCTGGAAGGTTAGGTAGCAAAATTTCCTGAAAAATACCGGCACATTCCATAGACTTGCAGGAGTGGCCCAATTAGCAAAAGTGATTGAGCATTCAGAGATCTTGTAAATAAAACCAGTAGCCAATACCTTTTTAACTCCAGTGTTAAATGTGGAAACTGCAGTTAAAGTCAACACACGAAAAACAATGCCTTTACTGTATAAGCCCTGTAGAGCTTAGCGGGTAAATATAGTTACGCAATTTTGAGGCTCTAGTTCTGGAGATTTTGGGGGCGGAAGTTTACTTCCGCCCCCAACCTGATATTATCGGAAGTTTAATCTAATGTCATAGAACGGTTCGATCGGTCAACTCGTCACTTTTCACTTTATTAACAGCAATTTTCTGACTACAACCTCTTTGCCTGTTCTGAAATGGCAGAAGTAAATTCCTGGAGCCACATTGTGGCCTTTTTGATCTTTTCCATCCCAATTTATCACATGACTGCCCTGTCCCTCCATCTCTTCCAGAAGTGGCTTTACGAGACGCCCCGCTGCATCGAAGATTCTAGCAACGACAGGTGATGGCTCAGCGAGTTGATATCTGATTTCAACCGTTTTTACAAAAGGATTGGGGGAACAACTCAAACTCAATTCCGAAATTCCGCTGGATGTATTATCTGTGGCCTCTGAAATAGTACTATACTTGAAATTCACGTCCGTAATGAGGCCATATTTGTCTATGGTAAATGGGTAAGTATTCCCCGAAACGAAAATCGCTTCTAAACCCTCCAACGTAGCAATCCCAGAAGGTGTATCTGGAAATTCCTCAAACAGCCAGCAGAATCTATAGGCCTGAGCCGCCATTTTGTCAATATGAGGAAAATACCATACAGAATGGTCGTTTGTATTGAGAGCTATCAACCTGTCCCGGTTTTCGTCAAAATCCAAGCCAGAAGCACCTCCAGAGTCATACCAGGGGACAGGGAATGGACCTCTTATCTGAAATGGCGCACCTCCGGCAATATTGTAAAGAACCAATTTATCAGGGTCTCCACGAATAATAGCCCACAAATAATTGTTCCTCGAATCTAACGCAAGGCCGGAAATATTTCTGTGCGCTGGAAAAACATGGATCGAATCACTGAACCGGCGTATGTGATATAAAGAATCTCGCTCATAAATGGTATACCAGAAAGAATTATCACGAGGATCGTATGCAAGGCCTGAGTAGTGCTCCTCCGTGCTACATAATGGAAGCCTTATCGTGTAAGCTGTGTCACACATAAATGGATCGTAGGCCACTATCATCCCAAAGGAGTAAATGGCAGGAAATTCGCCTGAATACCAGATAACTCCTCCCATATCCATCATAAAACAAATGAGATAAGTCGGCGGAATGGTGGTCAGGGGGATCCCTTCCCCATCATAAAGGCCCTTAGTTGCCTCTGAAGTATACGGATCAGGCTGAAAGTATAGATAGGCACTATCAGCACATCGGCCCAAGTATGAACAGGCGTTCTCAGTATAGATCTGCATTCTAAAAGTGTCAGTTCTCCACATATCATTGTAAAAAATGTTCATGTAAAATACAGCTTCATGCGGCGGGGAACCAGGATCTATCGAAAAATCAAAATCATCGAAACACCACGACGAATCTCCGGGCAATATGCTGGGCCAATATTCGAGACTGTCAATAAGGGTTATATATTCATCTTCCGTGTGAAGATAAGAGTGAACATCGTAGGCCACACTTGTTCCAGTGTTTTTTAGCAGAACGGGTAGTTCTATAACTTCTCCGGCTTCAGGAAGGGAATCGCTATCTCCAGAGCTGCTGCCCACATTATCATCATCAATCTCATGCTGGTCGTAGACTAATTTGGATGTGTCTCCTTCTTCTGATACCTGGACTCTAATATTTCCTGATTCAGTGTTGTTCGCCCAGAGAATCAATCCGTAATGATCAGGATGATTTAAGAAAACCGAAAAACTCTCACTATCTCCATTTCCTCCTTCATCAGAATACTTCTTCATTTCATTGAAAGACATAGCGAAGTCAGTTTCATCCTGAGAATCAAATATCCCGATACCAAGATCCAAGCTGGACGAACCTTGAGTAATATCAACACTGAAAGTATATAGACCTGGTTCATTGATTACGGCATCGTATATCTCCACCACGTCTCCATACGGCCATGTATCTTCGTAGTAACCGGGATTCAAGCTCAGTTCTTCCACATCATCCTCATATTCCACATATGCAAATCCAGGCCCTCCATACTTATTCACATAAATCCCCTCCCAATTCGGCACACTGACGTGATTGTAATCCCTCACAATAAAATCTATCTGCCCGGCTCCATGGAAGGAACCTTTTAGAGAATCGGTTAACAGAGTGTCTTCATACAGAATGATATCAAAATCAGTAAAAGGACCAGAAGGACGTACCCCAACTGCAGCCCACATTGTACGAGTTTGTCTATATTTATAAGCCTTGTCTGTTGATGTTGTGACTCTATCGTCATTTATCAGTTGCTCTGCTCTTTCCCCTCTCTTCACCGCATTCTTCACAGAATATTTCTTTACACTCCCTCCGGCTGAAATAAAAACTACCGAGACCAGAAGGAGGAGTACGGTTAGAATTTTGCCCCGCATCACGCACCTCCTTGTAAAAGATCTAAAAAATGCAAAATAAACAATATTGCAATCCCCTCCAAGATATTAAAGGCCAATAAGTCGTAAATTCAAGTCCGAGTGTTTCTTCAATGTTTAACCAAACTTAACAGATCACAAGCTATTTCGTTGCCTCACAGTCACCTTGAGGATCTTCCGCTTTCCCCAGGTATTAAGATGGTGATGGGATGCCTTTTGCAAGATTATCTATTTCAATACGATTTATGATTCGTAAAAACTGCTCAACTATGTAGAGGCAACCACCATCCACATTGAGTCT
>QMLL01000344.1 GCA_003646715.1 Deltaproteobacteria bacterium | reverse complement strand
TGACGTGTTAGGTCGGAGACTGAGTTAAGAGGTAAGGTGAGATGCACCTCATGCTGAAAAATCACAATATTTGAGGTTTATCAACCCCGGGTACTTGATCTGAACGCTAATCGAGAGCGGTTGATGGATGAATGGGGGCTTAGCTGATCAGGTATTAAATGTTGCCATAAAGATATAAACAAATAAATTAAGTTCGAATAGTATGGTGGTAAGCCATGGGTGATTACAGAGATCGGAGTTATTTATCTGCGATAGAAGCCGCTAAATTTCTAAATATTTCTGTGAAGAAATTGCACGGATTAACAAGAAATAATACTATCGAATACAAAAAATCAGCCAGCGGTCAGATGAGATACGATCTGGAAGACCTGAAAAAATACGCTGAAGAAAATCATATACAATTGGATGGCGTGGATATAGAAATAAAACGTCTCTCTCAGCTTAAAATAGACAACACCATTCAAAAATTCATTTTTGGGAATTCTATGGAGATGAAAGAGTTAGAAGATGATTCGGTACATCTCATGATCACTTCGCCACCGTATTTTAACGCTAAAATGTATACAAATGAGCCGATTGAGGGCGATTTAGGGAATGTTCATGATTTAAATGAATGGTTTTCAGATATATCAAAAGTTTGGAAAGAGGTTTATCGAGTATTACAACCCGGTAGAAAAGCCTTTATTAACATAATGAATCTTCCCATACGAGAAAATAAAACTTTCAGGAGTCTAAATCTGGTTGGTAAAACAATTGAGGTTATGGAAGATATTGGTTTTATTTTTAAGAGAGACATAATATGGCATAAAACAAACGGTGTTAAAGCACACTTCGGAACGTATCCATATCCAGGCGGTATATTGTTAAATAACATGCACGAATTCATATTAGAATTTAGCAAACCCGAGAAGAGAGGATTTAAAAAATACGGACATCTAACCAAAGAACAGAAGGAAAAATCAGAAATAGAAAAAGATTTCTGGTTGAAATTAAAAAACAGTGATGTATGGTTGATAAAACCAGAAAAAAGCGGGGATAACCGTAATCATGTAGCGCCTTTCCCCTATGAACTTCCTTTTCGGTTGATCAAAGCCTACAGTTACATTTCTGAGACCGTACTCGATCCCTTTGCGGGCTCATTTGTTACATTGAAAGCCGCAAAAGATTTAGGAAGAAACGGAATTGGGTATGAGATAAATAAAGAAATTCTTAAGGACGCACTGATTGAATTTGAAAGCGAGTAAACCAGATCTTACCAGAATCAATGATTCGATGAATTACTTACTCACCCATCCACACCCCCTTTCTCCATGATCAAGCCATTGCTCCATCCAATCCAACCATACGCCACTCACATCCGCTATCTCCAAAAACTTGATCTAAGACCTTCTCCACTTCAAAAACAGATGCTGGTGGATTTTTCCAGAATAAATAAGCAGATGTGACCTCCTCTTGAGCTTTGTGCGGTGTCGTTTGTTGTGATTTATAATCTTAAAGTCAGTGATGAAGTTCAAGCCTTTAAACGCTTGGGTTGTGAATAATACATCCTGTAAGAGTTTATAGATTCCATTGGCAGGTTTGTGATCTTCTCTGCTGCTCTTATGCTCAAATATGGAGATTTGATCCTGAGTGTGGCAGTGTCTGACTGCAAGTCGGAAGCAGGGTTAGAATTGGGCGATTGGAGTGGGTGGGGAGTTATAAAAGGAGATGGTCTGAGTATGAATAATTACGCAAGAGGTCTATTTAAATGCTGAACCAATATCTTTATATAATCCCCATTAGATATAATTCTTAGCTTAAAGGGGGAAGAGCATGAGTAGGTATTCAATAGATGAGTTTGTACGTGCCACATCAGAGCGAGATCGCGGTGAGGGCCCATTTGAGCTTGAGAACGATCGGACGCTGGAGATCCAGCTTGATGGTATGGTATGGATAAAAATGGGATCGATGGTCGCGTACAATGGTAATATTAAGTTCACGCGCGAGGGTGTTCTGGAACATGGTATCGGCAAGATGCTGAAGAAAGCGGTCACAGGCGAGGGAACGATGCTCACAAAGGCAGAAGGGAGTGGGAATCTCTATCTTGCAGACAGCGGTAAGAAGATCTCTGTGATAAAACTTCAGGGAGATTCAATCACCGTCAACGGGAACGACCTCCTCGCATTCCAGAATTCGGTCAAGTGGGATATAACGATGATGAAGAAGATAACAGGGATGCTTGCAGGCGGGCTTTTCAATGTCAAGCTTCAGGGAGAGGGTATGATTGCGATAACCACTCATTACGACCCTGTAACACTTCTTGTAAAGCCTGGTGAACCTGTATTCACAGACCCGAATGCAACCGTTGCATGGTCATCTAACCTCGCCCCGGATCTCAGGGCGGATGTCTCACTGAAGACCCTGGTTGGCAGAACGAGCGGTGAGACAATTCAGATGAGGTTCGATGGTGATGGTTTCGTCGTTATCCAGCCTTTCGAGGAGATTTACTACATGGAGACAACGGCCTGATCGAGTTATGAAGATTGAGAACGTTGTTGTAATAATCGTAATCCTCGCTGCAGTCGGGATCATTTACCTGAACCTCGATAGGGAAGAGCTTGCTCCACTCAAAGAGGCGATTGATACAGGTATTGAGGGCGGTTCATACTATATTAACCTTTTGATAGACGGTTTTGCTGACCTCCTCTCCCCTGTCACCTCAAAGGTTGTTATGAAAGGTGAGTATGTTAATACAGGTGACCTTGAGATGACAATCAGCGAATGCGAGCTTGTTGATAGCGTTTTTGCAGAGGAGGGTGCAGCTTATCTTCTGGCACTTGTAAGTGTTAGAAACGTTGGACAGGTTCCAGCGCGCCTCCCAATTTTGATAGATATGCGCCTCTACTATCTCGATGATGTGATTCGACCAAAGAAAAGCTGGCGTGTTCCAGGCGGTAGGACACACTACGATCCTCTTACAACAGATAAAATCTATCCAAATATCACAAAGGAAGGATGGGTATGCTTTGAGGTCCCAAAAGATATGAATCTCTCAGAAGCTGTAGTATCGGCGAGGTGTGAGGGTAGAAGGATTAAGTGGATGTGTGGTTGACGCCATGGATATGGGATAATCGAAATAGTTATGTAAACCTACCGATAAAAGGGGGAGAATTAGTGTCGAGGTATTTGTTTAGCTCCCCTCTTTTAACCTTTCTTCAATCGATATTCTCTGAATGAATGGCACGAAGAATAACGCATTTCGATCCCCGTATCAGTAAAAATGATAGAGGGCTACTCAGAGAACTTCGGGATGAAACCGCACATCTGAAAGAAGAGAATGCAAGACATGCCAAAGAAATCGAAGAAACGTGGCGCTCCAAAGGGTATTCAGGATGCATTCCTGCGTGTTCATGGATGAGACCGG
>QMLL01000343.1 GCA_003646715.1 Deltaproteobacteria bacterium | reverse complement strand
TGAGTTCGCCATCTTTGAGCTCGAGGATACTTGCTGTAAATTCTGGCAACATCCCGGATAAAATGATTCAAAATATATCGAAGAACAAGAGGGCGAGCCCGTGGTTGACAATAATTGATTTCAAATCGGTCCCTATTTAATCACTCTCTTGTAAGTAACGGTTTTTCAGTTTTGTTTCTTTCTACGATATACAATTACACCTGCCAAACCAGAAGCAAAAAGCCAGATTGCACCAGGAATAGGAATTGGTGAGATTTTAAAATTATCTATGTCTAAGTTACCACTTCTCAGCCCTCTTGCTTCAACTGACCAAACATCTGACATCGTCTCACTAAAGCTCACTATGGTAGTGTAGGAGGGATTTATACCTTCATCAGTCGACCAGCCTGCAGCAAAGGCTTGGTTGTCTGACCAGCTAGGGTTGAATTCAAAACTATAAGTTTGCCATTGAGAACTCGCAACATCCCCCAATGGATAATACCAACCATTATACGCTGGACTCTTATAGCGAAAACGAATTACTGTTGGCATGGTACTGCTATCAGAAAACAAATCTACCGAAACTTCTATAAAATTAGAAAAATTATAATTTCCCGTAAGCTCGTCCTTATTGGTATAAGCGCCAGTAAAACCACCTGTTCCCGTTGTGTGCAAAAAACCACCGGGGTTGCCTCCCACAGGTTGCCATTCAACATCTGTATAAATTGTATTTTGTCCCCAACCAGATAAATCTGAATCCCAGGTTTCCGTATAGTTTATAGCTGCATCCGCTCCAGAAACTAGCCCACATAGAAAAAACATTACTGCCAATCTTCCTAAAAATTTTTTCTTCATTGTCTCATTCCTCCTTTGTAGTTTGTGCCTGTGGTTCTATTCCGCGGAACGAGTACAGCTGAGCAGCACGGTCACGGTACCACTGTTTGAGGCAACGAAGTGTGTTTGCTCGAACCGCGTTGGGGGAGCGCGCCTCGCGGCACAACAGCGCGTGGTACTCGGCGCCATCGTGGGTTTGACGCGAACCGTCGGCCTCATCAAGTTATTGTGAGGTTCCCTATAGTCTTCAAAATTTTCCCTATTGTACAAAACAAATTGGATTTCTGCCTTGCAGGCTGATATTCAAGAAGTATGATTGTTCATCCACCCAGGGCAAAACATCATCAGGCCTGATGCTCCATATGGAGTAAGGGCGTCCCCCTGAAGCAACAGATTCTGCCAGCCCTATCCGTCTTGTGAGTATATCTCAGCTCCTGTTTTTACGGATGACAGAACTTTAAATCCCAAAAGGAAAAACAATGAGTTTCAGAAGTTGACTTGATTTTTTCTCCACAGCCTCCATTAAATGGAAGAGATAAGCGCCTAGTCTAAAAAGCTGGATTACCTGTTTGAAAAGGCAGCCCGGCTATCCGGTCCTCTCACTCATTCACCGGACCCGTGGCTTTCCGTCCCTTGATTGCTCAAGGTTTGGCTTTTACTTTTCCAAAAAAGCTACCAGCTGTCAGCTTTCAGCATTCAATGCTTTCTGTTCAAGGTCAAAGGTTAAGGCAAAAGGAAAATTCCAACCTAAGTTTTTTGAGCCCACAAACTCAGGTGTTTCAATATTCAAAAAACTATTCGGGAAGCGTAATTGTCTAACAGGTACTTGAGTTGTGAAAGTTGATTGTCTTCTAGTTTCCCAAATTTTACGCCACAACGCCGTACGTTAATGTCCTTGGTGGGAGTGTATTGTTCGAAGGAATTAGGCGAGGGTATTTCGTAAATCCTTTTACAAGGGATCCCGGAGAGGTGAAAACCATTGGTAGTTACAAAGATGTCGATTCTGGTGAAATCATTGGAGGATTCTGGCTCGCCCACAAACTCAAACGCTAACCCTCCCACGCTTATATCTGTTACCTTGCCCACCCTTGAAAACTTCTCACCAAGCGCAGCAAAGACCTTGTCTCTGGCTCGATAGCGGATGAATCTGCGTTTTTCGAGTTGAGGGCTTGATCCCATCATGGTATCCCCGACTGGTCTTCACCACAGAGGAACAGAGAACACTGAGCCCTTTTTGTTTGCCGGGAGATACCGGCAAACAAAAACCAGTTCTCACAAATTTACTTGTAAGGTTATTTTTTGTTAGCCGATATCGTACTCACATAGAGAAATTTCGAGGATGCGACAAGGGGTATTTTTAGGGGGTAGGAAATGGGTATGCTGGATACCTACTGCAGATAACTGATTGAAATCATGTGGTCTTTTTCTTTAAAGTGGATGTGGAGTCAAGAAAAAAATTCAGAAATCCCAAATTCCTAATGTCAAATGACAAATGAGAAAGGGGAATGACAAAGCTCAAATGTCAAAAAGGGCGGCGCGAGTGGTGAGAAAGGGGTAAGGTATGATGGAAACACAGGCGAGGAGAGGGATGGACGGCTTGCTTGCAATTTGATGAAGAATACATTACGATGAAGACAAAGGGGGGTAGGGATATGCCGTCATTACAGATAAGAGAGCTTCCAGAGTCTATTTACCAGAAGCTGAAGGAGCAAGCAGGCAAGGAGTTCAGGAGCCTATCTCAACAGGCCATAATAACTCTGGCCAAGGGGCTGGGGATACACGAGGATCCCAAAGATCGGCGAAGAAAGGTGCTCGAGAGGATTGCTCAAGAGCCGGTAGACGGATCTGAGACTTCTTTGCCTGATCCAGTTGTCTTAATCCAAGAGGATAGAAAAAGATGATCGTAGTACTTGATGCAAGCGCGGGGGTCGAAATTGTCTTAAGAAGGAAGAGGGCTGATGCCCTCGAGAAACATTTACTTGATGCTGACTGGGTCGTCTCTCCGACGCTTTATGTTTCAGAGATATCCAATGTGTTCTGGAAGTATCATCGATTCAACAATCTGCCCATAAAAGAATGTGAAAAGGGGTTAGAACATGCCCTTTCGCTGCCCGACGAATTGTGCAGCGATAGAGAGCTGTGTGTGGAGGCCTTTTCCCTTTCCTGCCTTAGTAGAGAACCTGTCTATGACATGTTGTACCTAGTCGCAGCACGCCGCCGCAATGGATATCTCCTCACTGTGGACCGAACCTTGAAGGAAACAGCTATAAGCCAGTCTATCCGGGTTCTATGAGATTGGAAAGTTAAGCAAAAAGAAGGCTAAAAGTAACAGGTCTAAGGTGTAGGGGGAAACAGGAGGAGGGAGGAGGGATGAGAAAGGACAAAGGCAAAAGGTAAAGAGAAAAAGGGGGACTATATACCAGCTTTCTCAGAGAGCTATTCGTTTATAAGGATATCTTCAGACTTGTTCAGGGCCTTGGCTTTGCTTTTGATAATGCTATAGAGGTCTTTATCAATCCCCACATATTTTTTCTTTCTTAGAGAGAATTTAATATCCTGAACCTCTCGAACATCATCAAATTCGCCAAAGTCGTGC
>QMLL01000342.1 GCA_003646715.1 Deltaproteobacteria bacterium | reverse complement strand
CCTATATCCTGATCAAGAAACCTTGGCTACTGCTTGGTAGACAATCACGGAAGTAAGGAGGCAAAATGATCACTAATACGAATGCTAAGAAACTGGCCGTTATCATGGGAATTTTATCACTTTTTATCCTCGGGTTCCTGGGATGCAGTTCCCCTAAGGAAAAGGAAGCCAAGTTTTTTAAGAGTGCCGAAAAATATTACGAAGAAGGCAAGTATCCGGAAGCTATAATTCAGTATCTCAATGTCCTCCAGATAAATCCAAAGAACGCAACTGCTCAGTACAAATTGGCGCTGGCATATTTAAAAACAAAAAAAGCTAAGGAAGCGTTCAGAGCTCTCATAAAAACAGCAGACCTCGACCCCAAAAATGTTGATGCCCACTTAAAACTGGCTGAATTCTATCTTCTTGCTGGCAAACTCAAAGAAGCTGAGAAAGAAGCAGAAAAAATCAAGGGGCTCGATCCCAAAAACGACAAGTTAAAACTTCTCTTAGCCAATATCTCCATCAGAAACAAGAAGTGGGACGATGCAGAAAAATTACTGAAAGATTACCTGCAAAACAATCCCGCTGAAACGAGAAGTGTTATTTCTCTATCCCTGCTCTATGAAAGGAAAAAAGAACTGGAGAAAGCCGAGAAGGTTCTCCAGGACGCGCTGAAACAAAACCCATCAGACGTAAATCTGCTCTATAGCCTGGCCGGCTATTACAGGAGAAGAGGGAACAAGGCAAAAGCAGAGGAAATTCTAAAAGAAATAATAAAGAAAGAGCCCAAAAACAGCAAACACTATATTAATCTGGCTCGATTCTATGAGTTGGGAAAAAAGTGGGACAAGGAAAAGGATACCCTAGAGGAAGCAGTTAAGAATATCCCGGATGATGTCACTCCTCTTCTTGCCCTTGGAGGATTCTATGCATTCCAGGGAAAATATAAAGAGGCCTTAGCGAAGTTTGAAGAGGCTCATAAGCTTAAGCCAGATAATCTGGAAATCTTGTCCAACATAGCCAAACTTCACCTCGATTTTAATCATCCAAAAGAAGCCAATGAAGTCCTCGATAAGATACTGAAGAAAGATCCAAAATTACCCAGTGCTCTCCTGATTAAGGGACGTCTGGCACTGAGAGACAAGAAATTTGACGAAGCCTTAGTGGCACTGACTGAAGCCGCTCGAGAAGCCCCTAGGCTAAATAAAGTTTACTACTACAAGGCGCTGGCTCATCTTGGTTCAAAGGAAATAAACCAGGCAAAGCAGGCACTTCAAAAGGAAATAAAGCTAAACCCAAGAGATATACAGGCCAGACTGATTTTGGCCGAAATGGCCTTCAAGGAACGAGACTTTGACGAAGCCTTGAGTCAGGCCAAAGAAATTTTAAAACAGAATCCCAATTCCGTAGCGGCACTGGTATTGCTGGGAAACGTGTCTTTTGCAAAAAAGGACACTCAACAGGCCAGAAAATACTATTTATCTGCTCTCGAAAAAACCAAAAATAACCCGCTCTTGATATACAAACTTGGACTTCTCGATCTGGTGGAAAAGAAACAGGACGATGCTATCAAGCGGTTCAAAGAGGTGCTCGCTGCGATTCCTGGCCATCCAGGAGCCCTCCAGCAACTGGTTGGAATCTATATGAGAAAAGGAGAAAAAGAAAAAGCGATAGAGCTCTGCAATGAGCAGATCAAGAAAGCACCTAAGACTGCCCATATTTACAACTTGCTTGGTCAGATTGCCTTAGCATCTAAAGATTCTAAAAAAGCCGAAAAAATGTTTTTGACCGCCATAGAGAAAGATGAAAATTACCTACCCTCTTATTTTTCTCTTGCCCTGCTTTACAGAACTGAAGGAAGACTTGAAGATGCCATTAAAAAGTATGAAGAAATTCTTAAAAAGAGACCACAATTTGCCCCCGGATATCTTTTTCTCGGTATGATCAGAGAGCAACAGGCAAAATACAAAGATGCGGAGGAATATTACAGGAAGGCTCTTGATATTGCACCCCGTTTTGGTGCTGCTGCGAATAACCTGGCATGGATATTATCCGAACACGGCGGAAATATTGACGAGGCCCTAAAATTTGCTCAACAGGCCAAAGCAGTGCTCCCGGAAGATCCAAGGGTAAACGATACTATTGGCTGGATCTATCATAAGAAAGGGTCTAATGCTTTCGCCATCTCTTACCTTTTGGATGCCATGGAAAAACTGCCTAAAGAACCCCTGGTGCATTACCATCTTGCACTTGCGTACAAAGCCAAAAATGAAAAAGATAAAGCCATCAAGGAACTGGAAGAAGCTCTTAAGCTTAACCCTAACTTCTCGGAGGCAGAAAAAGCAAGAAGCTTGATCGAAGAGCTGAAAAAGCAAAAGACCCAGAATTTGAGTCAAAAGACCAACTCAAATTAAATAACTGCATATAAAAACCGGGAAAATCCGCTATGTCGCCGAAATATAAGACAATTATCAGCGAAATACTGCACAAGAGAACTGAATTAGAGAAAGCAGGATTTTCGAAGGAAGAGGACTTTGCACTGACTGCTTTTTTTGACCTTGTTCAACAGAGCGACGATCTTCAAAGCTTGATCGATATTGCTCGTGGAGTACTAAAAGTATTCTTTAACTGGGATTCTGAAATACATCTATACGAACCTGAGTATAAAGAAACAACAGACGATTCATCACCAACGGGTCAAACCAGAGATCAACAAGGCAGCAGGAAAAAACTTCGAATTCAAAACCAGATTTATCTACAAGGTGGTTCTCTTTTCGTTCCCATAACTGGTAACGAACACTTGAGAAACCCGTACGGCTTACCCCATCATTACCTGGGCTCATTGGAAATCAAAAACGGAGAGAAGCTTACAGCCCAGGAAATTCTTTTCTTGCAAAAAATTAGCGATCGAATTGGTTGTGCTCTACACAGACGAATTCTTGCGAAACAGGATAGTGATCATTTGCAATTCATAAATGCCCTTATAGCCGATATCGAACATAACGTGATCGTACCCAACATGATTTTCAGGCTATTCCTCCATAGAATTCGAGCGAAAATAAAGAAAAACAAACATATAGAACAAATTCTGAAAAAATCATATGAAGAATTGGCAAACCTGAAGGATCCTGCTATTGAGCGTATAAACAAATGCCTCATTGAAATGGCTGAAGTTAATAGGAGTCTTGAGGAAGAGTATAACAATCTTGAAAAACATTATAGAAACACCAGTCTATTCCTGGAAACCTTGTTTAGAAAAAGCCACTTTGAGGCTGGTACTTTTGTTCTAAAAAAGCGAACTTGCAAATTCAAACAGGAAGTTATTGACCCTCAACTCGACAGATTTTTACCCAGATTCAAACAAAAAGGCATCCACATTGATAATAGTCTCGGGGGTGTACCGGATATCGAAATTGAACTGGTAGTGGACGTG
>QMLL01000341.1 GCA_003646715.1 Deltaproteobacteria bacterium | reverse complement strand
GACTCGCCATCTCCATCATTTCGTCATATGAAATCTTGGGAATTCGTCTCGCCTTGTCATATATGTTCGGATCGGTGGTATAAACTCCATCCACGTCAGTATATATCTCACACAGGTCAGCTTGAAGCGCGGCCGCAAGAGCTACCGCAGTTGTATCCGAGCCACCCCTTCCCAGGGTCGTAATATTACCCTGGGAATCATACCCCTGAAAGCCCGCAACAACAACTATTCTTCCTTTATCGAGGTTTTCGATTATAGGCTCCGTCTCTATATCGTAAATCCTGGCCCTTCCATGATGATTGTCCGTGTGAATCCTGGCCTGATAACCGGTCAATGACTTCGCTTCGTAGCCCATTTCCTTTACAGCTATACTGAAAAGGGCGATCGTGATCTGCTCACCCGTGGCAAGCAAAACGTCCAGTTCTCTGGGGTCCGGATGAGGCGTAATCTCTCTTGCCATGTTCAGCAATTTATCGGTGTCGCCAGCCATCGCAGAAAGGACAACCACGAGTCTATCGCCGCTCTTGTGCCTGTTAACGACTTTTTCGGCAACCGACCTGATACGTTCGATGGTTCCGACTGAAGTTCCACCGTACTTTTGAACTACCAAAGCCAAAGCCTGTACCTCCTCAAAAATATCTCAATTCGATTTTTACACCGAAAGTAACAATCGTGAAAACAATTGGTCGTACCCGAATCTAAAATTCAGATGGCCTGAGATCCGTTACCATTAGCGTGATACTTGTATAATTTCCCTCCTGGTCTTTCACCAGATCGGGGATCACCGCTACCTTCTGGAATCCACACCGGGCAAAAGCTTTAATTGCAGGTGTCAATTTTACAGGAATTTCCACCGCAAGCTTCTCCAGCCCCAATTCCCTGGCCAGTTCTACAACCTCTCTGACAAGCGAAGTACCCAAACCTTTTTTCTGAAATTCACTTGCAACCACCACCCTCACGTCCCCAACATGTTTTTTCCAGCCATAACGCCTGCGCTGTAAAGTTATGTCTCCCATAATGCGGCCATTGTATTCGGCAATAAGAGGAAGAACCACTTCATAATTAAGATTGTCAACCCAGCTGGCAACGAGTTTACGATCCGTGACATCGTCTCTCAAAAAGTTCCTGTCCTTGGCCGGAACCCTGGAAAAAAAATCAATGAGCGCCGCCTTGTCTCCCTTTTTCAAAGGTCTGATGGTTACCTCCGTCCCGTCAGAAAGAACAACTTTTTTGGGGTACTTTTTAAGAATATCCATTGATTACTCCACGTTACACAAGGGTTAATGAACCAGTTAATTTAACATTTTTAATCACTATGGCAAGAAATATTTTTAAAAAGCCAGAATTACCGGAATTAACCTATCTGTCACAATTTTATCAAAAAACATGTAAGTTGAAAGCGGGATACAGAAGAGGAAAAACTCACATACCTGGAGATACAAAATGCCCTCTATATTGTCCTTGATATTCAGGTTTCCATATGACAAGAATAATTTACAAATGAGAACGCCAGAGATCATGAAGACAAAAGAATCGATAAAGAGAAAAATCCTCCCCGAAATTTCGAAATTAACCCTTGGGCTGTTCTGGGTATCAGTCGCTTCGGGGATCGTTATTGCTTTTCAGTACCGGCCTTTCGGCGACGTGTTCAAAAACGTACAGGAAATCACGTATTCATATCCCTATGGTAGCTTTATCAGAGGGCTACATTACTGGTCAGCGGAGCTTTTTCTGATATTTATGATAATTCATGTGGCGGACCATTTTATTGGCAGGTCTTACGCAAAGGGCAAACGCAGCCGATGGCTTTATCTAACGACCAGCACCGCCCTAGTTTTTTTTTGCTCTTCACCGGTTTTGTCCTGAAAGGAGATAAAGAAGGAATATCGGCAGGTCTTATACTTTACAACCTCACAGCTATTGTCCCTCTGATCGGTGATAAAATTCAGACATTACTCATACACCCTGGAAAATCGCTCTTCATACTACCATACTTCCATCACATTCTATTGCTGCCAGTTTCATTTATTATTCTTCTCAATTCCGTTCACAACTGGAAGCCTAACCCGGCAGACATTCTCAAAGGGCTGGTAGTGGTTATCCCCATGAGCATTATGTTCTCAATACCTGTAGACATAAACCCATCGGTATCTGTGAACCATGTTCGGGGTCCGTGGTTTTTCTGGGGAATACAGGAGATGTTAAGGTACCTGCCACCACTTCTGGTCGGGGTGGTGATGCCACTGGCATTTTTTTTGGTGTTTTCGTTCCTGCCATGGATACCCGAAAAATATGACAGAGTGGCAAGAGCTTTTATTTATACTGGGATTTGTTTTTACGGGATTATGTGCGTGGTTTTCTGGTTAAACTGGTAAACAGGCAAAGGGCTTAGATTTTTTTAATTTCAAGGGACCCATGTATTACAGTAACAAATACATTCTGGCATCGTTATTTCTGGTAACAGTACTGGTTGTCTGGCTAATATGGAAGGTTGAACGCAATAAGACCCCACTTTCAAGCAAAGAAAAATGCCTCGACTGTCACAAGCAGGTTACAGATCCCAGCAAATCTCATCCCGTAGAAGCTTTTGGGTGTTATCAATGCCACCTTGGCAATCCATATTCAACCGACAAAGCTTCTGCTCATTATGGAATGATACGGAACCCGGGAGACCTCGAAATCGTAGCCAAAACCTGCGGCAAGGCAAAATGCCATCCCGAACAGGTTCAAAAGGTCTCCAGCAGTCTTATGGCCACAAACAGGGGCATAATCGGGACTCTTCTCGAAAGGTGGGAAAACAGAGATAACCCAGATATTGATGTACTTTACATTAAAACAAACGGGACAGGGAAATCCCTGGCTCTGGACCTTTACGTCAAAATGTGCGCGGGATGTCATCTCTGGCAGAAAAGAGAACCCCATAAAGGATGGCCAAAAAACCGGGGAGGTGGCTGTTCCGCGTGTCACACCGTGGGGAAATTCAACAAACTGAAAAAAACCAATACGGAATACAATCATCCACGGATATCAACAATAATTCCTGTAGAAAACTGCCTCAGGTGCCACAACAGATCAGCACGGATGGGGCTGAGCTATCTTGGGATATATGAGTCGTCCGGATACGGTACGCCTTTTCACGGAAGTTCTCCTTCGAAAAGAAGACTTACTGGAAGACGGTTCTACATGAACCTGCCAGCTGACGTGCACTGGAAAAAACACCAATTGCTTTGCATAGACTGTCACACAGGGAAGGGATTGATGGGAGATGGAAACAGATATAATCACTTTGAAGAACAGGTTGAAATCACCTGCGAGGCCTGCCATCTGCCACAATTTCGGTTGATAGATGATACCGACGCAGCTGCACGTAAGCTTGCTTCCTCAAACGGTAAGATCATGTTGCCAAAGAATATTTCGATCG
>QMLL01000340.1 GCA_003646715.1 Deltaproteobacteria bacterium | reverse complement strand
TTTGACAGAATCTTCCTGGATGCACCGTGCAGTGGTCTTGGAGTACTTCGAAGGAAACCTGATATCAAATGGAAAAGACGTCCCGGTGATGTTTACAGATTATCTCTGTTGCAGAGAGATTTGCTGGACTCTTTAGATTCCCTCTTGCGAGTTGGTGGTGTCCTGGTGTATGCGACGTGCACGTTGCTTAATATTGAAAACAGTGAAGTAATAGAAAGTTTCTTGCAGAACCATCCTGAATTCTGTATAGAACCCATATCGGGCACGATTCCGTGGATGAAAGTTTTTGCTAGAGGGCCTTATTTTTGTTCTTTTCCCCACAGGCATGGCACTGACGGTTTTTTTGCAGCTAGATTGAAGAGGATAAAATGAAGCGAATAGCCCCATCTATATTATCAGCCGATTTTAGCCGGCTGGGCGAAGAAGTTAGAGCCGTGGAGGCAGCTGGAGCCGACTACGTCCATATTGATGTGATGGACGGACACTTCGTACCCAACATAACTATTGGTCCGTTGATTGTTGAAGCTGTCAGGAAAGTTACATGTTTACCCCTTGATGTTCACCTTATGATTGATAATCCGGACGATTACCTGGAAGATTTTGTGAGGGCGGGGAGTGATTTGATCGGGGTACACGTGGAGGTTGTGCCTCACCTTCACAGAACCGTTCAACGTATTAAAGAGCTTGGAGCAATGGCATGCGTTGTTTTGAATCCCACCACGTCCCTTGATACTCTCGAATATATTCTCGGGGACGTTGACATGGTTCTGATAATGACGGTGAATCCTGGGTTTGGAGGCCAGAAATTTATAACCGGCATGCTTGAGAAAATAAAACGGTTGCGAGATATAATCGATACCAAAGGACTTGAAGTCGATCTTCAAGTTGATGGCGGGATAAATGCCAATACCATAGCTGACGTTGCAAAAGCTGGTGCCGACATATTCGTGGCCGGATCTGCCATTTTCGGCAGTGGCGATTATTGTCAGACCATCAAGCGATTCAGAGAAATCATTGCCGGCGCAACCTAATTTGCTACCTTAATTCTTATAAATTTTTATTACCTGTCCCGGAGTGAGCTTGTTTGACTTAAGTCCGTTAATTCTTTTTATCTCTTTCACGGAAACGTTGAAGGTTTTTGCAAGTTTCCATAACGTATCACCCCGTTTTATCCTGTAGCTGACTTTTTTTCCGCGATATCGGGTCTTGCTTCTCCGGGCCACTCGATATCTCTTTTTCCCAACAGGAATTTTTAGTACCTGGCCTACTCGCAGTCTTCGGGGGTTCCTTATTTTATTTAATGCTTTTATACGACGGATTGACGTCCCATAACGCCTTGCCAGCTTGGCAAGCGTTTCTCCCTTTCTGACCCTGTGTCTCACGTATCCTCGATAACGGTAGGCATACTTGGGTTTCCACCTCGGAACTTCATCGATATGTGCCAGGATTAAGTTGCTCGTGCCGGTGGGAATCTTTATTTCATACGGATAGTTGGGTGTAACTCCGTAACGCAGTTCAGGATTCAGGTCTTTCAGGAGGCTGTAACTTATGCCTACTTTTTTGGCCAGATCCTGAAGACTAACCTGTTTGTTGATTTTGACTGTTTCAAAACGCAGTGGAGGATCAGGAAGCGGGAGGTCAAAACCGAATTTCTTCGGATTGTTTATAATGTGCAGTACTGCCAGAAATCGCGGTACGTACCTGGCTGTTTCCAGTGGAAGCCTGGGGTAAAGATCCCAGAAATTATCCAGGTAATTTATGTGTTGAGACCTTATTGCGTGAAGAACATTGAATTCTCCACAGTTGTAAGCAGCGAGTGCTGTTGTCCAGTCTCCGAAAAGTTCGTGAAGGGCTTTAAGGTATTCCGTTGCTGCCTTTGTGGAGGCGATCATGTCCATTCGTTCATCAATCCACTGATCTCTTTTAAGTCCAAAGCGGTAACCGGTAGATGCAATGAACTGCCAGAGTCCCAGAGCTCTTGCTCGCGACAGCGCCCTGACCCTGAATCCGCTTTCTATTAACGGGAGCCACGAAAGTTCCTCGGGTAACCCCGCCTTTTTGATTTCAGAAATTATATACGGTCTGTACTTTCCTGACCTTTTATATGCTTCTATGAAGAACTTTCTCTCACCGGTCTGGAATAGCTTTATTTCCCTGGAAACATAACTGTTCATCACAAGAGGAATGGCAACGCTTGTTCCCAATTTTCTCCTTGTTCGGCTGGTGTAAATTTCAACGATTCTCTTGGCAATCAGGTATCTCAGGTCGTCAACTTCCTGGAGAAGTTCCGGTTTTTTTGAATCGGTCTGTACATTCAAAATAAGGTTGTAGCTCTGATCAAGTGCTTCTATTGCCTGATCAATGGAACCTTTTTCCCATAGCCTTTGAGACTCTTCGCAGAGTTCTAAAGCATCTTCAAGCTTTTGCTGATCGGAGTAGGTTTCATCATCGTTGTCACCAGAAGAATCCTTTTCACCTTTACTGGTGAAACACTTGGGAATCAGGTAGCAAGTAATTCCGTTCTTGTGATTATTCTTATTTTTGGAGTTGTTTTGGCTGGCGGTCCTGATTGGCCTGGTGGTTAGCTTTTGCCGCGAACTATTATCTTTCGAATACTGATTTGTTGTGGAACAGGATGTTAAAACAATGCAGAATAGGATAACAACTGGCCACACAAACTTACTTCTATTAAAAATCATGCCGATGCCTTTCCTGTTACGGTACTACTTACGTCCATACCACATCTTGGAAATACTTTGCAACGGTTTTGGCCGTAGTAAAGGATTTTTAGCAGGTCTGGGCGTGAAGGTTGAATTAATTTTAATGTGAACATTCCACAGATGTTTCCATACTATCTATTTGTAAAACTTGTGGAAGTATTCGTTTACCATCCTCTGGGAATTGAATATAGGTGCACAGTCAGCAATGGACGCTTTCATCATCTTCATCCACTTAGATGGCTTGGCGTAATAAGTCGACACAACGTCTTCCAGAACCTTGTAGAAATCAGCTGCAGCTTCCTCGTCAGAAATCTCTTCGTCATCTCCTATTGCCCAACCGTTAACTCTGTCTTTGCAGGCTTCTCTCCACCACC
This sequence comes from Deltaproteobacteria bacterium, assembly GCA_003646715.1. Classification (GTDB taxonomy): domain Bacteria; phylum Desulfobacterota; class Syntrophobacteria; order B119-G9; family B119-G9; genus B119-G9. The sequence goes on along the minus strand of QMLL01000340.1, from coordinate 329 downwards.
CGTCCAGAACGCTCATGTTTATGCCACCGTTAAAAGTTACTTTCATACCGCTGGTTCCACATGCTTCTCGTGGTCTTCTGGGATTGTTCAACCATATATCTACTCCCTGCGTCATCAGAGCAGCCAGCCACATATTATAATTTTTGATAAACACAAGCCTAAGACGCCCTTCATATTTTCGAGAAATCTCGATAATGGTCTTTATCAACTCTTTCCCCGGTATGTCTTTTGGATGAGCTTTCCCTGCAAAGACATACTGAACGCGATCCTTTGACAGGTTGAGAAGAAATTCCATGTCAGTGAAAAGCAGGGTAGCTCTCTTGTAGGCA
>QMLL01000339.1 GCA_003646715.1 Deltaproteobacteria bacterium | reverse complement strand
GCTGTCAATAAGTCGGCCTCCTTCGCCTCTAACAGCTTCAGAGATAAGGAAATTCTTGGCGTGAGGGTGATACAAGCAAGTGGGATGAAACTGCACAAATTCCATATCAGCCAGCGTAGCACCTGCCCGGTAAGCCATCGCAATGCCATCACCCGTCGCCACGTCAGGATTACTGGTGTAAAGGTAAACCTTTCCGGTGCCCCCTGTACACAGAAGGGTAAAACGTGCCAGAAATGTACGGACTCTGTTTTCAGAATCAAGGACCTGAGCCCCGTAACACCTATTCTGGCATTTCAAAACCGATGATCCTACCAGGAATACTTTTGACTCAGTAATCAAATCTATTGCCAGATGATTTTCGAAGATCTGGATGTTCGGATGTTCTTCTGCTCTTTCCAGCAGCACTCTCTCCACTTCCCTGCCGGTCATATCGTGCGCATGGATTATACGTCTCCGGGAGTGTCCACCCTCCTGCCCCAGATCAAAATACTTTGAATCCCTCTTGGACCTGCTGAATTCCACCCCCCACTCAACCAATTCCTTGACCAGCCTTGGGCCTTCCATTATTACTTTGCGCACCACTTCCTCATCACATAGACCGTCCCCGGCCTCCAGTGTATCCCTTATGTGCAGGTCGAAAGAATCATCGGGCCCAAGAACAGATGCAATACCCCCCTGAGCGTAGTTCGTGCTGGTTTCTACCTTTTCTTTCTTGGTAACTATGGCCACACTACCACGTTCTGCCACCTTCAGAGAAAAGGTGAGCCCTGCAATACCACTCCCAATAACCAAAAAATCGAATTCCCTGTCCATCGCTCTCCCGAACAAAATAGGTTTTTATTTATTATAATTGGAAAAGCACTAAAAGAAACACTGGTGCAGACGCAAACAGATCAAATCTCTGGCTAATCCATCCCCGAACTTCCTTACAGAAACACAAGAAAAAAGCAAGAATCATTACAAAAACAACAAACCAGGCACTCCTGAAAATCTTCAACACCATCTCAAAATGCAGTATTCCATCAAAAAACCTTAATACCCCAATAATTTGTTAAAATTCATCCGTGCTTCATCCATATATTCAAGCTTTCATATTTTTCCGCTTTCAACCCTGGTCAAGCCCTGGTTTGTTGCAACCCAATATGCTCCACTAAAGTCTTGCAATATTTTTCGCACTTCATTGCCTGCAAGTCCTTCTTTCACTGTGTAGTACTGCAAGATTCCTTTGCTGAAAACTCCGAGGCCATCATACTCAGAACCCAGCAAAAGTCTGCCTTCCTTGTCTTTAAATACCGAGCGCACCTTTCCTTTAATTTCCACACTATCAGGTAACACACTTTCCCACTTGTTATCCTTAAAACAGACAACACCTCCCACAGACCCATAACCGACAGCAACGATAACATTGCCATCGCTGTCTTCTATAATGTCGTTAATCGAGCCGTGAAGAATTCCATCGCTCACAGAATAAGAATGCCAGGAAGACTGTTCATAGCGTAAAAGGTATTGGTTCATCGGATCTGATGATCCCACCCAGATCCTATTCTTTGAGTCTGCAAAAAGAACATCAACAGACCGGAATTTAAACTTCTCCGGGATGCTAATAGGTTCAAAAGTCTTACCATCAAAGACAATCAACCCTTTCTCGCTACCAATCCATAGTTTCTTATTGCCATCTAATGCTAGTGTCTTAGGTTCGCCCGGTAATATCTTCTCAATTTCCCAAAAACTAACTTCTCCGTCTTCCTTCGAAATCCTTACCAGATCGTATTCATACAGTACCCAGATATTGCCTGCATCACACAGCAAATCTTTGACAAAACCAGATGATACGCCAGTGACTTCAACTGGAGAAATATTGTTGGATTCCAGATCAACTTTGAATATTCCTTCTTTAGAACCTATCCAGAGAGTGGAGCCATCGATAGCAAGGGAAGTAATGTTTTCCGGAGGGGAAAGGGTTGTCCATCCAGGAAAAGTTTTGTTGGTCGAATCCTTTCCCAGCACTGTAACAGACAGTGCCAGAATTAATACCAAGCCGGCACCTAGAAACATCTGAACCAGAGCCAAACCCAACTTTTTCCACTTCATGTTTTAGATTCCCCTTAACTAACCCTTTCATGGTTGATTAAATCTTATACTGTTTTTCATGCTGTGACTTTGCAGCAAGAGTACACCTATGCTTGTCTGCTGACCGTAAAGACGATTACCAGAAGGCCCGGAATAATTCTACAAACCAGCATTGCTGGACTCAATGTGGCCAGCAACAACGAACTATGAAAGCTCCTGGCTCAAGATAGACTTACCAGAATAGGAGACTTTCATATAAAAAAGTATGCAGGGTTTCTTCAAGCTACTTCATTGCGCTTTTGAAATATTAGCAGAATAACATACCTGTTGTAAAATATATTGAAGACACCACTTAATATCTGTTTTGCATAGCAACTTTAATGAAATCACTTGAAAAATAATCAATTTTGGTCTACATGTAGCGCGCTGGATTCTGAATCATGCTGATAGTGAAGGAGAGGTGGAAAATGGGTGAAACTCTGGATGAATTCGCACAGAAACTGCAAGAAGAAATCTTTGAAGAAACAAGAAAAGCATACGGTGAAGCAGTCTTTCAGCGATGGCTAACACCGCGTTTCATGGGTGCTTTACCAAATGCAGACGGAAAATCCCGGGTCACCGGGAAGTGTGGCGATACCATGGAATTTTATCTCAAAATAGCCAACGATAGGGTTGAAACAGCACTATTCTGGACGGACGGCTGTGGATCCAGTACCGCGTGCGGTTCCATGGCGGCTGAGCTGGCACACGGAAAGACCCTGGATGAGCTTGCCGATATAGATGGTGAGTTAATTTTAAAAAAATTGGGTGGGTTACCGCAGGAGGAGCAGCACTGCGCGTATCTTGCCGCAGGTGCCTTACAGGAAGCTCTGCGTGATTATTTTGCGAAACAGAGACAAAAAGGCGAGTAAGTTCCGTAATCTTTTATTCCACTCCTATCTCTAGAACGTTATTGAAGGGCGGGAAAATCCCGCCCTTTCTTCTTGGCAATGTCTTCAATTTCCCTAGTAAGCCTCATCGTACGCGAGGTCTTCTTCTGTCAGCTTATGCTTAAACGCGTTGTAGGCCCACGCCTGGTAAAGGATCACTATGGGTATAAGCGTTAAAGCCACACCGAGCATAATTTTTAAAGTCAGCGGGCTTGAGGCCGAATTATAAATGGTAAGGCTAAACTTCGGATCGAGACTTGACGGAAACAGATTTGGATAAAGCCCGGCTACCCCAAAGAACGTGGCGGTCACAATGGTAAGCGAAGAAGCAAACCATGCCTTCCACTCTGCACCCTTCCCAAGAAAATATCTTGTTGCAACAAGTGACACCGCAGCAATGGCAGGAATTGCGAAAAGTATGGGTTT
>QMLL01000338.1 GCA_003646715.1 Deltaproteobacteria bacterium | reverse complement strand
ATGCCTTACTACGGATACGCAAGGCAGGATAGAAAAAATAAGCCAAGGGTTCCTATAACAGCGAGACTTGTAGCTGATCTTCTGACAAGAGTTGGCGCAAATCGTATACTAACAATGGATTTACATGCGGGGCAAATCCAGGGTTTTTTCAATATTCCAGTTGATAATCTCTATGCCTCTCCAATACTGTTACCGTACATTAGAGAACGTTTTTCCGGAGATATTGTGATTGTATCGCCCGACGCCGGAGGTGTGGCAAGAGCCCGTGCCTATGCTAGCCGACTGGGAGCGAATTTGGCTCTTATTGATAAGAGGCGAGATGAACCCAACAAGGCTCAGGCGATGAATATTATAGGGGATGTTAAGAACAGACTGGCGATTATTCTTGATGATATGGTGGACACGGCTGGTACTCTTATGGAAGCAGCAAAGGCACTCTTGGAACATGATGCGTTGAGCGTACATGCCTGTTGTACACATGCAGTTCTTTCAGGTCCTGCCCTGGATAGAATTGCCAACGGCCCCCTGGAATCGCTTGTGGTTACCAATACCATACCGTTGAAAAAAGAAGCTAAAAAGATTTCGAAAATTAAAGTACTTTCTGCTCACAGGTTATTTTCTGAAGCCATAAAGAATATTCATAACGAAGACTCCATAAGCTGCCTTTTTGAGATACGTCATTAGGGTACCGTCCATGTTGGAAAATGATACTCTTCGGGAGTTTAGCCAGAATTATGGTATAGAGGTTACAGGTCGTTTGTCTGAGAAAGCTTACGTCTGGAAGGGTGTAGACTCCGAAGGAAACCTGTTTGTCATAAAGGAAGTCGATAAATCCCAGGACCCTCATACGATTCTAAGGGCACTCCGTGCACTTTATACCCCTTTTAGGTATCCGGTTCCTATCACGAGTTTTGGTGATCGTTATCTCATTTATCCGTGGATTGAAGGTAAGAGGTTTGATCTTGCGGTATATGAAGAACAAGAGCGCAATCTTGAAGAGATCTTGGAACTGGCCGGACGTATTCAGGCTCTGTTAAGGTCCCTTCACCTTGTGCCATTCTTTGAAAAAAGTATGCAATCATCTGATAGTCCGGAATCGCATGATACTGCTTCTTCCATAGCCACGAGAATTAATTTTGGTTGTAGCCCTATGCTGGACCAGGAGATCAAAAAGGCTCGCAGATATGAAGTGGCTGCTTCGTACCGGTGGGTTAACGAAGGTCTGAAAAAGTGGCGAAATACCATTGTGGAAACCGGCATCTGGAAGGATAGCCTCATAGATCAATTTGGTGAATTACTGGATGCTTCTCCTGCCATTCACCTACCCATCACGGGAAATAATCTTGCTCACGGGAAGTTCACTCCGGATCACGTGATCTTGTGTCCTGACAATACACTGGGTGTCGTAAGCTGGCGAGTAGATCCCCGCCCCCGTCGATACATGCAGCTTTCCTTCCTTTCCTGGTTAATTTTCCATGATTCGAAAACCGGGATTTATGAAAAGTTTTCTCGCTTGCTCCCAAGATTTTTTGCCAAAACGTTCTACTTTGAAAACTTGCTTGTGTTAAACATATGCATACTTGAGCAGGGATATTATTTCGGTAAGAATGGCTTTGAGGATGACGATCTTATCGAAGAAAAAATCTCTTCCGCAAATCGGATACTTTCCGAAGGGCTTGCCAAAGTGATAGCGAACAGATCATGAAGAAATTTCGCTACCAGCTGGACCAGAGGATTCCCATTGTTGAAGTTGTTGTTTACGGAATACAATGGGCTGTGATGCTTTTCCCCGGTCTCTTGATCATCACAGATATTGCCGCAGGGGTGCTAAATCTTAACATAGTCGGCAAAGCTCATTTTTTCCAGTATTTGCTTGTCATTTCAGGAACTTTCACGGTACTTCAGACACTCTGGGGTCACAGGTACCCCATTCAGGAAGGGCCATCCACGGCAGTACTACTGGCGTATATCGGGATCGTTCCATACGGAATCAGGGCTATACAGGGTGGGTTGATTGCTGGAGGCTTGTCGATTCTGTTAATCGGATTGAGCCGACAGACGAGAAAGCTTAACCAATATTTTACCCCTAATGTTACCGGAGTGATCTTGCTTCTCATTGCCTTTTGTTTGCTTCCCTTTTTACTTCCGAGGCTGCTGGGTGTGTCCAGTCAAAATCCTTCTGGTAGTTACTTTATTGCGGCTGTTTCATTTGCCCTGATCATATTTATTGCACTTCTGTCTCATTGGTTATCCGGTTACCTTCAGACCACGGCTGTTCTCCTGGGAGTAATAGCCGGATACATTGCATTTTCAGTTCTCGGGAAAATTGATTTCAAGGTCATTATTGAGACACCCTGGATAGAGTTGCCGTCTCATGAGTGGTCATCGACACCTCAGCTTTTTTGGCCTGCAATTATATCCTTCGTTTTTGCATACCTGGCAGTTGTGATAAATACTATTGGAAGTATCCAGGGAACCGCTGCAGTCGTTGGGGAGAGAGAAATTGAGAAAAGCATTGACAGAGGCATTGCTCTGAACGGTCTCGGAGGAATTGTTGCGGGACTGTTCGGCGTTGTTGGAACGGTTTCGTATTCCAGTAGTCCTGGAGTTGTACTGGCCACCAGAATTGCCAGCAGGTATGCCCTCACGGCCTGTTGCATGTTTTTGATTGTTACCGGTTTGATACCGAAACTTGCAGCCATGTTCGCTTCTGTGCCGGGTTCTGTCGTGGGTGCGGCACTGTGTGTGGCGATCGGGTTTCAAATAGGAGCGGGAATAGACGTAATCACGAGCCACGTAAAGAAATTGAGCGCACGGGATTATCTGGTGATAGGGTTACCTTTAATTGTCGGAACAATTGTTTCCATGGTTCCCAGAGAATTTTTTGCGGGCCTCCCTACGGCTCTGGCTGTTATAGTGTCAAACGGTTTGGTACTGGGTATAATAATGGTACTTGTCCTGGAGCACGGGCTTTTAAGAAAAAAGTGAAGGTGGAAAAAATGTCCGAAAAGAAGTATATCACGTGCCCTAAATGTGGGGCTAAAATCAGAGAATACAGAAATCCGCTTCTGACCGTGGATATAATCATCGAATTGCCGAACAATCGTGTAGTTTTGATCGAGAGAAAGAATCCTCCTCATGGTTGGGCCCTGCCGGGAGGATTTGTGGATTACGGAGAATCTCTTGAAAATGCGGCCGCGAGAGAGGCTAAGGAAGAAACGTCTCTTGAAATTTTTGATCTGGAACAATTCCGTGCCTATTCTGATCCTGATCGTGACCCGCGACACCATACGGTGACGGTTGTTTTTGTGGCGAAAGCGGCGGGAGAACCTGTAGCAGGTGATGACGCCAAAAATGTCCGGGTTTTTGATCTGGGCCATTTACCGCAGAATATGGCTTTTGACCACGGGAAAATACTGGCTGACTAT
>QMLL01000337.1 GCA_003646715.1 Deltaproteobacteria bacterium | reverse complement strand
ATGGGATTTTTCCTCATGGTTATCGGGCTTGGCGTACTTTATATCGCGCTTAAAACAAACCTGCTAGGTTAAAATGTTTCCAAAGCGGCGAGAAATTTGGGGCAACAACATCTTGACTTCCGTCGGTTAATTTAATATAAGAAATAGGTAATTAATTGCTATGCGCCCGTAGCTCAGCCCGGATAGAGCGTCGGACTTCGAATCCGCAGGTCGCAGGTTCGAATCCTGCCGGGCGTGCCAGTTAACATAAAAGAAGGGCCGTTAGCTCAATTGGCAGAGCAACTGACTCTTAATCAGTAGGTTCGGGGTTCGAGGCCCTGACGGCCCATCAATAAGATCAAGGGGTTAGAGAGAATCAGTCCTAACCCCTTATTTTTTTGGATACCCTATAGCTGCCCATATACCGTAATTTCTAATTGTTCAAACCTTCAAAAAAGGCCTTTAAAAGTGCAATCGAATAAAAGTTATTCCCTTATTGCCTCTGCCATCCCATCGAGTCCATGTTCGGTAACCGGTTCCAATATCTCATTCAATATGCTATCATTATCTTTGCAGGTCATGGTATCCTCCTTTCCATTTTTTTCGGTATCAGGAAGGATAAGCTATGACCTGCTTTTTTTCTACCAAAATTATTTTTACAGAAAGAATGTTACACTATTAATAATCTCAATGCTTCGCACAAATGCCCTTTTAAGGGTTTCATCTTCAAGAAAACTATCATTACTTGGATTTCTAGACTTATCTATGAGATATTCAATTTCATCTATAATGTGGCGAAGATACTCAAGAGGAGATATTGACATAGTCTACCTCTTTAAAAATATGCGGGGCGATGTATGGGCTGAGAGCATCAATTGTGATTAACTCGACACGACGTCCAAGAATTTCCTCTAAGAAAAAGGCCAGTTGGATAAAATTATCGAAGGTCTTTTTCTCTTGCTCAAATTCAACTAGCAAATCTATATCGCTGTCCGGCTTCTGTTCACCACGGACAAAGGATCCAAAGAGACCTAGTCTCTTTACTCCGTAAGACTTTATTTTCCTTTGGCTAGAAAGGATTAACTCGAAAATTTCTTCTTTCGCCACAATCTTTTTCTCTGTCATAGGCTTACCAGTTACTTGTCGTCTCTTGGCCACGTGGTGTCGGTTTAACAGCCATACCATCTCTTTGATGTATGGCACCACTTTGAATTATTGCTTCGGTTAAAGCCTAGACTTCCTCCTTAGGAATACTCATATCAAGTTAACCTGAAACTATCAACCATTGAAAGGGAGAAGCCAATTTAAATGTTGCACCACAGGTTCTATTGGCACCTCGAGGTCCACGTCAGGTAAAGGATTCCTTTGCCTTGATTCCAAAATCGAGATTATCGAGCAATAGCTCTTATTAGCCGGATGCTCAAACGCACAACACAGGACTAATTTCATAAAGTGGAGCACGTGCTCGCCTTACTTCCGATATTACCTTGAGTTTTGGACTTATGATTCCGGCAGCTTTTAAGTCGGCTATCAGTGTATCAGGAGACCGGCTAAGCTTTAGCTCACGACATGCTTTCTTGATCTGCCAGGCACTAATTTTGTGACATTCTGATAACCGGCACAATTCTTCAACCAGATATGTGATACGAGTCGATTCTTCAACATCCATATCCTCGAAAATCTTTTCAATGGCACCACCAGGATCCCAGCACCCAGTATTTTTTGCGTTTGTAACCAGATGCCTGATAATGTTCGGGACTTCGTATAAAGCACCATTAATAAACTCCAAAAGCCTATCCTCCCAGGCACTGGTTCGCAATGTCTTTACAGGAATAATAAGCCTCAACTCATAGGCAAGGAGTAAAAGTTCATCTGTATCAGCACCCCCAACCTCTTTGATTTGCCCATACGTAACCATTCCCTTAGAACAAACCAAATCCAGGATCTCAGCCAGAGGTCTAACTAGAACAGAATCATCAATGATACACTTAAGAGCCTCTTTTAGATTCTTCACACTTTGTCCCCAATCTTTCGCAGTTTACATCCTTTTTTACGAACAGCTGCTTGTCTATTCAATACCCGTCCAGAGTTTTTATTCACCTATTTTTTGATTGTATCTCTATGGCTACTATTAGTTTTGAAAGAAGGTCCTAACGACCGGCTCCTATGTTATCCTTACTCCTCGTAGTCCGGGTATTGGGAAGGAGACTCACCAACCACCTTTACGATACTGACAAATTTTCGTTTTGTTTTCGTTTTCTTGATAGATTCCACACGTATCCTGTGCCACCATTCATCTCCAAAATCAAAGAGATAATACAATATTTCTTTTTCATTGAGGTTTATATCATCAAGCTTTGTGCCGGATGCTGATTTTGGAGCATTTTTAAGATACGAGCTGTCGTCTACCATCATGTCAGATGTTATCTCGGGTGCTTCAATGATCTTTCTTAAGTTTTTGGTCGGTTTTCTCGTAATATAGAAGGAATAAAGATGGTCATCGAAGCGGTCAAAGGCGTCAAAAATAGCCTCGTGCAGGTCATCGAAAGTGCAATTTCCGGACAATTCAATTACCCTATACAATCCTGGAATCCCAATAATAGAGACTTTAAGTCTGTATATTTTCATATTTCCCTGCGAAGTTTTGTGTTTGGGAACGATTAAAGAGATATATCCAACTGTTTCTTCTGCCATTCATCATGGTATAAGCAGCTTAAAACCCAGTTTCGGATCCAGATAGCGTTTACCGGTTGTTCCTACCAGCTCGTAGAAGATGATTTCCATTATTTGCCAGACCCTCACACCTTTTCGAATGCAACCGGTAACTGTGCTGTCATTCCTGCCACATGCCATATGCATGTGGAGCATCGGATTCCCTTCTTCATCGGGAAATAACGTTCCTACTCCCGCTACCTCCGTAACGTTATCTAACTCATGTTCCATTGGGTTGACAGGTCTTGCATCTTTTTCTTCAGGACCAACAACAAGCTTGCTACCGTCATTGGCCCCACCCAAAATTATCAACCCTGCAGCTCTCATGCCTTGATCCTTTGCAAATTTTTCCACCACTTCGTGTACTATTTCCCCATCCTCGAGGCGAATTACGAAAACCCTTCCAAGCTTTGTTTCAGCGTATTTCATGCGTTATCGAGCCTCCTCAACATTTTCGCGCATTATATATGAGGGATCCGTGATGAAAAAGGAAAATCTAAGGGTAAACATACCTCAACTCCGAAAGCTTTTTATCATCCCTAAATTAGGTTGCTGAGAACTTAGCCGGGATCTAAGACCATAAACACGTATATACCTTACTCCCCATGAGTAATATCCTTGAAAACAGGTAGTCATTTTGCAAAACCTCTGATTTTTGCACATGCGAAGGGAGACATTACAAGTACTACCAATACTAACAAAAACAGATTGCCTTTCCATACATTAAACACCTGAACTATTTCATTCCATGGCT
>QMLL01000336.1 GCA_003646715.1 Deltaproteobacteria bacterium | reverse complement strand
CATTGAAAAATATGTTCCAACAAGAATAGCACCGATGATGATCCAGAGAGGATTCATGTAACGATAACCAAGTGATAACCAGAAACCATTCTTCTTAATCGTGTAATCACCAACTTTCTGACCATTTACATAAACGTCAAAAGCTGTATCCGGTGGAGTGTGACGGAATGTCTTAAAAGATGCCTTGAATGCTCCGGTGTTTTTATCAAGCTGAATATTTACACCCTTGTTCCAGTAGTTGGGAAATTTGGTCTGATCGGCGAGCACGCTGCGGGCGAAAATTGTAACTTTACCCTTTTTGGTTGCTTCCTTGGTAATGGTGTTAATACCAAAGGATTTCTCATGAGCATACTTAAAAAAGTTCCATTGTTCCACGGTCTTAATGGGCCCCAATGAATTTTTTGCTTCATCATCAAGCTGATCATACTTGGCCAGCTTGAACATTGTGGTGCTGTAAAGACCTCTTTTCCCACCCTGGGTGTAAAAAGAAGGTCCACCAAACTTCTTCGGGACAACTTTACCGAATTTGTTCGGGTTGGTGGTCAGCATGTAGTAAAGAAACGGAATAGCAGTATCTTCTTTAAATCCGAATTTCTTCTCATGTTTTTTAAATGTCTTCTTTTCATGAACACCATTCGTATCTTTGGGTGCAAACACCTTTTTCGTTGCAAGCGCAATATACAGGTCCTTGCCTGGTTCTATTTTCCCTTCTATCGTCAGGACACAACCAGCCTTGAAATCATCCGTTGCCGTAATCTTTGCTTCCGCATTACTGTTGCCAGGTATCACTGCAACAAATGCCAGCGCAACGAGCATTACCACAAATATTGAAATCGTTTTTCTCATTTGTCCCTCCTTACTAAGTATTTGTATTATTACAGAGCGAAAAAAATCAGAGCTGTGTATTGAAAATTTCAAATCACCTCCTTTCAATGTGTTCAATTTCAGCGATTCTGTAACTTAAAATAGCGAATTGCAACACTCGCCCCGATTTCGCTAAAAAAGGCTCCTACTGCCAAAAATATCACCAGGTCCATAACGCCAAGAATCCAGACATCCGTTAATTCCCTGAAAATCAAATTTAAAACACAAAACGAAACTACGGACGTCGACACGCCTGCCAGAACAGACACCAGACTCTTTTTTCTGACCTTGTTTCGGACCTTGTCTAAAAAATAGTAAGCGCTCATCGCGCTAAAAAACGTAAGTACCACCGGGAGCACGTTAACAACAGTTCCAAGCCTGAGAAACGTCGCCAAAAACATGGCAAGTATCACCACACCTATCACGCTAACAAATACAGAAACGAGAAACTTAAGCGCTACCTGGTTAATCCTGGATAAAACAAAATTTAGGTACGTCTCGAGAAACGACTGATTCATTGTATTCACTAGTTGTGTCGCGGTCACCCAAGTTATGATTCACAGGAAGGACAAATCCCCCTACTCCCTTAAAAACCCGGCGACCATCAAATTTTCTTGCCAATATGTGACAGATTTCACTCATTATCCTGCAGCAAAATAAGTGCCATCAACCTCCAGCTTATCATATCCTCTAATCATGGCAGAATTCAGCAAATATATACAATAGGATATCCATTGGCAAGAAGGATTTCCTACAAGAATGTTGTTGCCAGATAAAGTGAGAAATTAACGCCTTAACCAGCCTTATTGCAAAATACAACAGAAGTCTCCTTCTAAAATATGCACTCTAACTGCCAGTAAACACATACTTTTTATCAAACAACAATTTTGCCACCTTTACATTCCAGCTCGTCACAATAGGCACAAGGTGCAATAATAATATTTCACTGCAAGCAGAATTTGACAATCCAGGATTCTTAAAAACCCTGGAAATTATCAGAAATACGTTGATTATCAAAATTATGTAGCCAAGATAGTGGCGCAAACGCCCTGCCTAGCTCACAACACTTTCATCCAGAATACGATTTACTTTCCTTTCCAGCTCGTCAATATCCACAGGTTTGATCAGGTAATCACTCGCCCCAAGCGATACAGCTTCTTTAGCTGTCCTTATAGAAGGATAAGCAGTAATTATAATAACTTTCGGATGGAGATTCAGGTCTTTCACCTGGCGGAGTACATCAAGACCACTTCTCCTTCTTAACTGTATATCTACTATCAAAAGATCCGCGTTTTCCTGTTTGAGCCATGCCAGAGCCTCATCTTCGTCAGTGAAATAAATAACCTCATGGCCCTGATCCAAGAACATCCGCCTGATCAATTCACAAAGATCGATCTCATCATCGATAACAACAAGTCTAGCCATACTCTCATTTTCGAGCTAACTGAACAATTAATAGGAAACACTACAACCAAGCTGGGGTATAGAGAGGAGCAAAGTCCATGCCTAAAGCATGATAAGTCTGACCCGTGTCGAGAAAAGGAGAGTTATTTTCCAAATTAACACGAGTTCACAGTTCTTCAGGTGTTTATTAGCTGGGCTTTTGATCATAAGTTACTGCTATTAGTATTTTGCACTGAGCGCAAATAATAGCTTTCTCTCGCACCCAATGCAAAATAAGAGCTAATCAGCGCATCCGGGGTCAGAGGTTTCTTTTCAACAATATTTATACCCTTGGCCGCTTCGACTTCCAAAAAGTCATATTGACTTTGTAAATCAACGGATGAAAGCATAATCATCGGAGTTGTTTTAAATTTATCATTAGCTCTTAATTTATTGATCAGATCAAAACCCGCACTCCATGTTTCCATCATCAAATCAATAATAAAAAGATCAGGATTGAACTCCTTGTCCTTTTTTAGACCTTCCTCACCACTAACAGCCTCCTCAACTTCAAAACCTGCATTCTCAAGTATAATTCGCGTGGAAAAGCGAAAGTCCTTGTCATCATCGATAATCAATATTTTTTTGCCATCTTCTACCTCCCTCACAAAACTCAACCGCCAAAACTAAATCCTAAATCCTACTAACCAGCAATGCTGGTTAGACTAGTATTCCAAATCTGTCATGCCGGACTTGATCCGGCATCCAGACAAGGATCTTTAGATTTTGGCTCTCCGCTTCGCTTCGGCCGGAATGACGAGAGAGGTAATATGCTTCTACTTTACGCTTATCTTCGCCCAACCGTGCAATTCCTCGTATTTATCAGAGGTTCCTTATGTATACGTGAACGGGCAGGACAGTATTTTTAACAACGGTACAATCCATTACCCGTAAAGTCAGCCAACACCAATTATGAAAAATGAGACTAATCCGCCTGACTCAACTAATTATAGCAACTACCCGGGTTTCTGGTATACGCCTGATGCAGTGATCGAATGCCCCGACCTGGGAGTTTTTGCTGATTCATACGGGCACGTTTTTCCAGATCAAAACTACAACCTGGGGTGTGATTTTGACAGGGATCTCGACGTGGATAGAGCGGATCTGGCGGATTTTTAGATCTGAGAAGCTGGAAAGCT
>QMLL01000335.1 GCA_003646715.1 Deltaproteobacteria bacterium | reverse complement strand
TTTTTCTTCATCTGGTTCTCCTTTTTTGTCTTTTTGTTTGTTTGAAAGGTTCTTTCACATCATCTCGATAAAGTAGAACCTTTATGAAATTGATTAACTTTTAGAAGGGAAGCTTGATACTTCCCTTCCCGGTTTTTGTTTACCAGCAGTAGCCGTGAGCTCCGCCACCATGATTCCATCCGCAGTATGCGCCATGTGGTCCTGTGTGATAAGTATTCCCGTAACTTCCGGCTCGAGTTCTCAGTTGCTTTCTAAGTTCCGTGATTTCTCGTGAGAGTTCTCTTGCTCGTTCTGGATCTGGATTTCCCTGGTTAATCACAGCATCGTATTCTGCGATCTTCTCGTTGAGCTTTTGTCTAAGGGTATCATTCCCATTGTAGTACCCCGAGTGGTATGCACCACTACCGTGTCCCCAGTATCCGGCTCCGTGTCCTGGTCCCCAGGCTACCACCTGTGATGCCAGAAATCCTATTCCCAGTATAAGCGCCAGTGTGATCAGTGTCTTTTTCATTTGCTCCCTCCTTTACTTTTAGGTTCTCGTTGTATCCGTTGCATCTTTCTTGCAAGGTACCCTTATAATACAGCAATGAACATGCCATATCTGTGAAATCTGGCCAATACACTGATTTCACAGGGATTACCAGAAATAGGGGAAGAGAGGTTTCCTGAAATGAACCTATCATTTACAATTGGTGTATACATGGTATACAGCTTGGGACTTTTGCCAGTATCCGGCTGTATACAAAGTATCCAGGTCACAGTTATTGAGGTAAAATTGAAATGATATTTAAAGCATCGACGAAAAAGCGGGTAAAGTTTTATACGTCTCCCATGATTTTGCTTGGAGCACTGGGTATTTTGCTTACAACCTTGGTGATCTTTTCCATAAGGAACATAAGCCGCGAAAAGCAATACATGTCTGAAATTCTCCTGGAAAAGGGTGCCACTATTATAAGATCTTTCGAATCAGGTGCCAGAACAGGGATGATGAGAATGATGTGGGGCAGGGACCATACTCAGTCGCTGATCGAGGAAATATCTCAGCAACCCGGAATTCTCTATATTGTCGTAACTGACAAAGACGGGCATATCCTGGCGGGAAACGATAAGAGCAAAATAGGCACAAGGTATATGGATGAGACTGAAATTCTGTCACTCAGCCCTGGAACTCAGGAAAAGTGGCGTATTACCAAGACGGCTGACGGGAAAAAGTCTTTTGAAGTTTACAGGTTTTTCAGGCCGTGGCGAAGGTGGCATCATAACTGGTGCGAATCGGGCGCTGATAGCAGTTGCACTAAGTGGTATGGCAGAGACAGGTATGCCGGAGGGAGGTTCGGGCCGAAGAAATTGGACGATCAAAATCAGATCGTGTTTGTGGGACTGGATACTTCACCTTTCGAAGCGGGAAGAAGGGAAGATATAAGGAACACTATAATAATTTCATCCGTAATGCTATTGCTCGGTTTTGCTGGATTCCTCACCCTTTTCTGGGCCCAGAATTACAGGGTGGCAAGTAGAATGCTCCAGGATACAAGTGCTTTTGCAAACGAAGTTGTGTCGCACTTACCCGTTGGTTTAATTGCTACGGGGAGAGACGGAGGGGTTGAGTTTCTAAACAGTGTCGCTGAAAAGATAACGGGAGTATCTTTGCGTGATGCAAGAGGAAAGGCCCCCGAAGCAATATTTCCCACTTTGTGGAACCCGGTGAAACATGATCTTGTAACAGGAAAAACTGTAGTTGAAAGAGAACTAGAATGCAGTTTTCGAAATGGACGCAATGTACCTTTATCTATTAGCGCTACGAGAATTGTAAATGACCGGGGCGAAGTTGTGGGAGATGTTATCCTGTTCAGGGATCTGGGTGAGGTTCGAAAGCTTCAGGAAGAGATTCGAAGAAGCGAAAAACTTGCGGCTCTGGGCAGACTAGCGGCAGGCGTAGCTCATGAAATAAGGAATCCTCTAAGTTCTATAAAAGGATTTGCGACGTTTTTTAAAGGAAGATTTGAAGACAGTACTGAAGAGAAGAAGGCTGCAGAAGTCATGATCCAGGAAGTCGAACGGCTGAACCGGGTTATAAGCGAATTGCTAGAGTTTGCAAGGCCCTCTGAATTGAAAAAGAAAGCTGTGGACATAAACGAAATACTTGAACATTCGTTAAGGTTGATCAAGGAAGATGCAAAGTCGAAAGGGATCAAGGTAGAATTTTCAAAGAATTCAGAGGTAGCTGCCGTATCCATTGACCCGGACAGGTTTTTCCAGGTTCTTTTGAATTTGTATTTAAATGCTATCGAAGCTATGGAAGAAGGTGGAGTGTTGAAGGTTCGGGTGTTCTCGCTTGATGGTAAAGGAATTCAGATAGAAGTGAGTGATACCGGGAAAGGGATAGACTCCGATAGCATCAGCAGAATCTTTGATCCCTACTTTACAACCAAGACGAAAGGCACTGGTCTTGGACTTGCTATAGTTCACAAGATAGTCGAAGCGCACGGCGGCGACATACGGGTTATGAGCAAACCCGGTTCGGGTGCAACGTTCTTAATAACAATTCCTTCCACAGAACGAGGTAAATAATGGACGAATCGAAAAAAGCTACGATTCTGGTTGTGGACGATGATTTCGGGCACCGACACATGCTAGAAACCATTATGAAAGGTTGGGGGTATCATGTGGAATCGGCTGAAGATGGTTCAGAAGCAGTGGAAATTATCAGGTCCAGACCTTTTGACCTGGTTTTAATGGACGTTCGGATGGCAACCATGGATGGGATTGAAGCGCTGGGCAAGATCAAAGATTACAATCCCGCTATTCCGGTGCTAATTATGACGGCCTATTCTTCCATTGAGTCCGCCGTTCAGGCTCTCAAAGCAGGTGCGTACGATTATTTAACAAAACCGCTCGATTTTGATGCTCTTAAATTGTCGGTGGAAAGAGCTCTCGAACACACCAAACTCAAGGAAGAAAATCTGGCACTTAAAGAGCAACTTCGCACCAGAGTTTCTTTGAACATTATCGGCAAGAGTGCTCCAATGAAGGAACTGATGGAGATGGTTTCCATGGTTGCTCCTTCTGATGCTACGGTGCTCATCACCGGCGAGAGCGGGACCGGGAAAGAGCTAATAGCAAGGGCCATTCATTATAACAGTGATAGAAAGGATAAATCTCTGGTAACGGTGAATTGTGCTGCGCTCAGTGAGACATTGCTTGAATCAGAGCTTTTCGGCCACGAGAAAGGTGCTTTTACCGGAGCGGACAGAAGACGTGAAGGGCGCTTCATGCAGGCAAACGGAGGGACAATATTTCTGGATGAAATTGGGGAAATGTCTCCGGCCATGCAGGCAAAATTGCTACGAGTGATTCAGGAAAAAGAGATACAGCGGGTTGGAAGTGACAAAACGATCAAAGTAGATGTCAGGATTATTGCGGCCACGAACAGGGATCTCACAGAAGA
>QMLL01000334.1 GCA_003646715.1 Deltaproteobacteria bacterium | reverse complement strand
TCTGTATAAATAACGTGAATGTAACGGTAGGTAAAGAAAAAAAGATGCACCAGCTTGGAGGGCACTTTTAAGTGGTGCAGCGCGTGTACAAGCATAAACGTCGGAGATGTCGAAAGAAGGGCCATCAAGCACATAATTATAGCGTTCGATTTGATAGTTATTTTCAATACCTGATATACACCAACGTCAGTAGCTACCAGCGGGCCCAGGGAAATCAGTTCTTTGCCATCGTAAGAGAATGGAAGGATAAACCAGAGGAAAATGACAAAACCATTTACCACAAGTAACCGTTTGAAAACGGTTCTGGAAGGCAATCGGGCCCAGAAAACAAGAATAAACGAGTAAAATAGGCTCAAGAGAAGGAGTGGAAAGCTGGTTAGGAGTGCAACAGTAACAGAATAGATTAATGCCACGATAATCTTGAATCTGGGATCAAAATCATGCAGGTAGGAGCTACCTTCAGAAAGATGCTCACTTATCATTTTCCCTGTTTTTCCCTTGTTTTTTTATATCTTTCAGATAGATGCCGATGCCCATAATCCCGAAAATATAGCCCAATCCGGCAAAAACATCTTTCGCAGATACTCCGTGCTGGCGACTTTCTGCGAGAAGCTTCATTATCGGATGCAGTTTTTTATCCAGTGTCTCGTTAAGGACTTTTTCCAGTTCATGTCTAGTTATAGACATTTCTTTTTTTTCTGGTGATGTGTACGTATGCCGCCCTGAGGCGACATTTTTCGCCCGGGTTTCGGGTTGTGTCTTGGGTGCTGCATTTCCCTCAGCAAGATCTTGTTTAGATACCACGGTTTCGGCACGATGCCCCATGCTAGCATTTAACACGATTTTAAGAGGGCCTTCGCATGGAGGAACAAAATTGAATTCTCCTTTTTCATCTGTTTTGCCCGTGAGAACCTTTTGACCATCTTTGTTGTAAACTTCAACCTCGGAATTCTTGCATTTGGTTCCGTCCACATAGTAGGATTCGGTATAAACTTTTCCAGCTTCGACGTAAGCGAAGATAGTAACTTTGTGTGCAAAAGAGGTCTCACAAAAGCAAAATATCGATATAAAAATTGCTATTATAATGCTTGTTATTAGTAGACTAGTTCGTAGCATTTGCAACCTCTAGCATTTCGGGTTTAACCTTTTTGAGAAATTTGACTACAAAAACGGTAAATAATCCTTCTATTACCATTATGGGCAAATGAGCAAGCAAGATTAGCTTTGCAACATTCAAGAAAGACTGGCCTGTGAAGAGTAGTGAAAGCGCAACCATCAATCCTGAAAGCCCTACTGCAAGGAATCCGCAGCAAAAAGCGCCAATTATGACTCTCCGGTTATTCACGCTGGTAATGCTATTTCTAAAAAGAAAGTAACAGAGTACGGCAGGCAAGGCCATGTTAATGGTGTTCACTCCAAGGGTTGTAAGACCTCCAAACTGAAAAAGTATCCCCTGGAGAAATAGCGCTACAAGGATGGCGGGAAACGCTGCCCATCCCAGCAACAAACCGAGCAGTCCATTTAGGATCAAGTGAACACTTGTTGGTCCCAATGGAACATGTATCAACGATGCGACAAAGAAAACCGAGGACAGTATGGCAACCTCAGGTATCTTGTCGTAATCCATCTTTTTCAAACCTATTCCGGTGCCCGCAACTGCCAGTGCGGCACCTGCAGCAAGTACAGGTGCACTTAGAATTCCTTCGGATATATGCATTTGTTATTCTCCGTGAACCTTATTTCTGGACCATATCGTGTACATAGACCCAGAATACGGCACCTAGCTCAACGTCTTTTGGTTCCCCTTTGTATTTAAGAATCTTTCCGCCGTCAGACAGAGCGGCAAATCCCCACCAGCCTTCTTTTGGCATCGCAAAAGAGAAGACGCCGTTTTTGTCTGCTTTGATCACATGAGTTACGTAAGGCGGAGAGGGGGCTTTATACTTATTTGCTGCGTTGTACCATTCGACTTCTATCTCTGCGTAAGGTACCGGTTTTCCGTCCAATTTAACAATGCCCCTGAAGAGTTGGCCAGTGTAAATACCATATGGGCGAACAAGGGGAATGATTTCTGTCTTGAGCCCTACCTCTTCATCCCAGCCTTCTTCCAGGCCATAAGCGTCTACAACAGTTTTTGTGTAGTGAATTATAAATTTGTCTTCCGCTGGTTCCCAGTAAGCTTTAGGAGACACATAGAAGATATAGTCACCGGGCCTTTTAAAAGTATATGAAGTTTTCCAGGCCTGTTTGCCGTCTATTTTCGCTGGAGTTAGAGTGTTGCGGAGATCGTGCTTTTTACCTCTGAAAAATACGCCGAATTCGTCTGGTTTTTCCATGTTCATCATATGGCCTTCAAAAGGGTGAGTGAATCGTATATCCAGCTTCACCGACCGTTTTCCTTCCTGGGTAACAATGTTCTGGGAAGGAATTATCATTTGAAAATGAGCAAAAGCTTGAGAAATTCCAAGTACCAGGATAGTAATAAGTGTAGCCGCAATAGCAATCGATGATTTTTTCATAGCTAAAACCTCCTCTTCACTGTATGAATCCTCGAAAGTGAACCAACAAAAAAGCCACGAAGGGCCTTTAATAAGAATGTCTCTCAAGCCTTCGTGGCTTACTTTTGCTCCGTATGGTTTTTTTCTGTTTTAAGCAGGTTTTAGCTTCGTGCTAACCTTTGCAATGCTACTTTTAAATAATTTTGGCATGGTTGTCAAGAAGTTTCTTGTCTAGCAGCTTGTGCTTCTTGATTTCAGTAACTCTCTTGCTAACTCAGTGATGTATTCTTTATTTTCTAGCTTATCTAGCCATTTTACAGGAAGACTTCTGATTCCCAAAAAAGCTCCCGAGATAGAACATGCCATCGCACCTAGGGTGTCTCTGTCTCCGCCATGTAGAACCGCACAATAGAGACAATCCTTGAAGCTGGTGGGATGTTTTAAGAAAGAATACAATGAAAATGGCATGGACTCGTGAACCGCAACTGAACATCCAATACTTTTTATCGCTTCTTTCGGAGGGGCATTGTTTTGTAAGAGATCTTTTACAAGCCTCAATTTACTTTTGATTTCGTCCGTTTTTGCTTTCTGTACCAGTTTATAAATGAAGTCGAAAGGATCGAAAGAAAAACCGGGATCTGTCCGTACTGCAAGTCCAATGGCTAATGCCTGTATTGCTGCACCATCCTTTCCCACGGGATGAGCGTGAGTAACTTCCGCTGAAGCTGCAGCCTTGTCATAAAGATGGGACGAATCGAAAAAACGGAGCCCCACAGGAACTATCCGCATCGCAGCTCCATTGCCAAATGAACCAGAGCCCCCAAAAAGAGTTTTGGCAACCTCTACATAGGAACACCCAGAGTTCTTTACCAGGGAAAATATGGTTGGAGGTCCACTTGCATAACCCCTCCATGGCTCTTTAAAGAAATTTCTTGCGAAAGTGTCTCCAATATCCTGTTGGTCGATATC
>QMLL01000333.1 GCA_003646715.1 Deltaproteobacteria bacterium | reverse complement strand
GCCTATATAAAGAAATACTCCCAGAAAAGATCCCCAGGGTAACTTGTAGAAGAATTTGTCAATATGATCTTTTCTAACCTCGCGTTTGGCGATTTTCTGTAAAAAGTAGATCATCAGGCCACCAACAATAAACCATCCCGTAAAGTTGCTCAAAGGCACTCCAAAGTATACGCCTCCGCTGGGATAGTAATAGATCTGCCCTAGAAACCATTTTGATCCCTGAAGAGCTACCGGATCTATTACTATGTCCAGAAATGTCATCAAAAAAGCCGATAAGACCAGAACTCGGAAAGAGGACCTGATGGATGGAGTGTCGAGAATGAAGAGCTCTCTTCTAAAGGCGTATAAGGGAGAAAAGAGAAAAAGAGCAGTGGCAAAACTGCAGTATGCTAGAAAGACGTATGAAAGGGAGTCCATAAAAGGGACCCCTGCAATCCAGAGTTCTTTTGCCTGTGTTGTGGGGATGTAGTGGTAGAGTCCGTATGGGATACCGGTATGGATTGATGAATATTCTGAAAAGAATGCCGTCAAATATCCGATCAGGAGAAATAGCGATGTTTTTTTCCATCCTATTTGTGAAAAAGCAGCCAGTAAGTAAATGAGCAAAAATATAAAAACGTATGGTCGTAGCAGTATTGTACCTGTTATCTTAGAAAAAAGATCAGCCATGAAGATTCCATACTATCATTTTCCACAAGTCTCGCCAGCTTTTGCTGATTTCTCTCACCGCCGTGGGTTCAAAGCCGCAATGTACCATACAATCTTTGCAGCGTTTGTCCCTTTTGTTCACGTACTTATCCCAGTCGGTCTTTTCCATCAATTCTTTAAACGTCTTATAATGAGTATCGGTAATTAGGTAGCAAGGTGATTTCCATCCGAGCACATTATAGGTAGGATTTCCCCAGGGAGTGCATTTGAATTCTCTCCTGCCGGTCAGAAACTCCAGATAGAGAGGAGTGCTGATTATTTTGTAACGCTTGCTAAATTTCTCTATTTCTCTGAATTTGCTAACAATTTCTTCTTTTGTCAGAAACATCTGGTCTGTCACACTATCATAAGCAAAACCGGGGGATACCAGCAAACCATCTACCCCTATATTATCCAGTAACCTGAATAGTCTTTCGATATCGCTGATTTTGGTTTCCCTATAAATTGTGGTATTAGTTGTTACTCTAAATCCCTTTTCTTTTGCCTTTATTATCCCATCCAGGGCTTTGGCGAAGATGCCTTGCTTGCCGAGTATCTCGTCATGTACTTCTTCGGGGCCGTCCATATGCACGTTGAAGCTAAACCTGGGATCAGGTTTGAACAAATGTAAAGACTCAGAGAGAAGAGTGCCATTGGTACAAAAGTAAATATTCTTCTTGCGGGCTAATATTTCTTTTACAAGGACATCCACATCGTCATACAAAAGAGGCTCACCACCGGTAATTGTTACTACGGGAGCTCCGCACTCGTCCACAGCCTTCAAACATTGTTCAACCGTCAGTTTTTCGTTTAGAGTATCTTTGTACTCTCTAATCCTCCCGCACCCGGGGCAATGTAAATTACACAGATGTGTAGGTTCAAGCATCAAAACCAGCGGGAACTTGTCGGTGCCGTTTCGGTGCATGCACCAGAGGTACTTAACCATAGAAGTGTGTAAAACTAGAGGAAATCGCATATTTCAAATCCTTTAACTGTTTGAATGAAACCCCCTTTTTAACGACCTGAGTGAGAGCTGACGTTGAGTTTGTACTTGAGTCTGGGGCCTGGATTCCCGCCTTCGCGGGAATGACGTTGATATTATCCGCGGGAATGACGTTGATATTATCTGTGAGAATGACTTCGGTATTACCTGTGGGATTGACGTTGGTATTATCCATCTGCCATTCCTGCAATATCTCTTCGTCATTCCTGCGAAGGCAGGAATCCAGCATTATTGGTCGCAGTCGCCATTTTCTCTTGAGTTTCATCTTTTGTTGTTCAGATTATCAGGATGATAGTTAGTCTTGTTTTCCGCAAGGATTTTATGTGGTTTACACTGGTGTAAGATTTCCTCAAACATCTTGAGATCTACCAGAGTATTTTTACAGGGTCCTTCGGGCCGCTGATTCGGTATGCCCATTACCGGAATTTTCAAAGCGACATCTTTTATTCCGCTGACCAGGTCTCGTTCACACGCCAGCGCAATTATGCACGTTGGTTTCTCTTTGATCAC
This sequence comes from Deltaproteobacteria bacterium, assembly GCA_003646715.1. GTDB lineage: Bacteria > Desulfobacterota > Syntrophobacteria > B119-G9 > B119-G9 > B119-G9. Next base: position 1,269 of record QMLL01000333.1, on the reverse strand, counting down.
TGCCTGCCTGGCTTGTTCTCCACCTCCCACCGTATGTACCGCGCAATCATAACCTTCCACCATGCTCAATATGGATTTTCTTACTTCTTTTTTCAAACAGCGGGGCAGCAACACTAGAATCTTTGATCTGTTGAGTTTTTTATTGTAAGATGCTGTTAGCGCATTATTAGCCTTGATGAAAGCGTTTCCTATCTGATCGCGACTTAGTCCTATTTTATTCCCCAGCCAGACAATTTTAGGGAGCAAAAACAACAGGAATCCTTCGCTAACCCTGTAAGGAAAGAAAGCAATCTTTCCCGTTGCAATTTCCACCAGCACAAGTAAATAGAACAGAGCAAAGAGGCCTACACCGCCCCAGAACAGAATCTTCAGATAAAACGTTGGTGTGGATCCCAGCTGTTGAATTCTGGGGCTTATGAGAAACCAAACACCCCAGGAACCCAGAAGAATTAACAGCAGAAGAACCGATGCTATCCATATAAATTTTGACTTTGGCTGGCTAACATCTATTTGTGCTTCAATGTTGCCTTCCCAATCTGCCCACTCGTCCCCGAGCTTGCGATCTTTAAATTTCTTTGTTGCTTTTTTCTTTTCTTCTTTTTTGTTGTTTTCCAGATCTTCTTTCTCGAAAGTCATGTGCGTAACTCTCATCTATGACTGTTTTATGTAACCGTTTTTCTTAAACCACCTGACTGCATCCTCAAAAGCCCTGATTACAGGCGTTTGTGGAAGACCAAGTTCGTTGATCGCCCTTGTAGCATCGAAGAACATGTGTTTTCTTGCCATGCGGACGCCATCCAGTGGAATTAAGGGTTCTACACCAAATATTTTTGAAATGCCAGCATTAATGTAAGCACCGATTAAAACTGGCCGATAAGGTAACCGTATTGTTTTGATCTTCGTATTCGCAATTTGTTCCAGTATCTCGAAAATACCGGCCAGGGTCAGGTTCTTATTCCCTAGTATATACTTCCGTCCGATTTGACCTTTCTCCAATGCCAGAATATGGCCCTCGGCTACGTCTCTAACGTCAATTATATTCAGGCCGGTATCAAGAAACCCGGGGATCTTTTTGTTAAGGAAGTCTACTATGATTTTCCCGGTGGGAGTGGGCTTCCAATCTTCAGGCCCCACTGGTGTGCTTGGATTAACGATTACTACCGGTAAACCGTTGTTTGCGAAGTTTTCGACAATTTTCTCTGCCAGGAATTTGGATTTCTTGTAATGTCCGACCATGTCGTTGAAAGAAACGGGAGTATCTTCAGTTGC
>QMLL01000332.1 GCA_003646715.1 Deltaproteobacteria bacterium | reverse complement strand
TCTCAACTTTCTCAGGGATGTTTCTTTATTTGTAAATGCACTTCCAAATTTTCTTGGCGTGACAAAAAGAAGCAAGAATTTCTTTTTCGAGGTCCAAAAGTAGGAATCAAGTTCCCCTTCCCACTCATTGTTGCCAAAAAATGAGCTCCAGGGAGATTTAAAGATTCTTTCTCCCTCAATCCATTTGTTCGTTCCTGAAAGTATGTTTATTAAGTAAGTCAGATCAAGCGGTTTTCCTGTTTTTTCGGTACTTGAGTTATCCTCAAGAAAGTCTGTAAAAAAATGCCCCAGCATTTTTGAGGTCATCTCGCGGTTGATAAGAAATAGCAAATTTTCCAGATCAGGCGATTTGTCGAGATCCTGTAATATATCGAGGTGGTCGGATAAGTTGGCACGAAGTGTTTCAAGTTCTCCCTTGTCAAGGTACAGCAAAGACCACCTTTTCAATGATTGCCAGTCAACACGGTAAAACATTCTCTTGAAGTATTTTGGCTGAGTATTGAGTTTGTTTACTAATGAATTTAGAAATCCTACAGCTCGTTCGGGAGTTGGAGCCTCGATCACCACTGTAAACGGATTTAAATCCCTGAACTGGTCCAATTTATCAGAAAGTTTTATAAGCCGGTTTTCAGGAGAAATTAGATCAAGCTGGCTGGTTTCAAAATCTAGTTTTTTTATGGTGTAAAAAATTGAGACAAAAGCAATGCAAAATGCAACGACGATCGTTAGCCAAGGTCGCCAGGTTGTATATAGTAAGAACTTATGTAAGTACCTTTGCAGTAGTTTCATTGGGCCTTTAAGACTTAGTAATTATAACCTGAATTAGAAATTTGTTTTTCATCCTTCCTCGTACTTTCCCCCTGGCTCTTTGTTTGCTGACGGTTTGAAAACTTTTCTTGTTGAATTAATATATCGTGAAAATTTATTGTTGGGTACCCCTGCGGTACTCAGCAATGGCGTAGCTGAGTCGGGCAAGGTTTCTGTTGAAATCGTATAAAGACGACAGATATTCACCCCTGTTTTCACTGTATTTCTCAATCGCCAAAATAATATCATTAACCGTTCCGAGGCCCATATCAAAATTAGATATTGCAGCAACTATCCATTTCCTAGCTGCTATCGCTGCTTTTTCATACGTTTGGACCCCTTCGTATGCTTCAAGCACATCCTGATAGTATTTCATTACCTGAATCGCTACATCGCGTTTGGCCATCAACAAGGTATTTGTGAGACTTTCGTATTCAGCTCTTTCTTTATTTACTTCTGCAGTACCGATTCCCCAATCAAGATGCCAGTTCCCACCCAGCACTACTCCAATGCTTGTGCTGTGGTATTTGTCATCAATATATGGGTCGTCCCATTCTTCTCTACCAGGAGCATCCGCAAAGTCGCCTTTTACAAGCAGGAAAAAAGAAGGATAAAGGTCTGCTTTCTTTGCTGATATCATGTACTTCTTAGCAGAAAGACTTTTTTTCAATTGGATGAATTCTGGTCTGTTGGCAAGAGCTTCCTCGATATACTTCTCCTGCTCCTTAATTGACGGGAGCTTGGTTGGTAGTTCTGTCGCATCAATTTTAAAGTCCCTGTCTGGAGAATATCCAATCAGCTTTTTCAGAGCTTCATAAGTAATGCGTCCGCCTCGTTCTGCCTTGGATTTGAATTGTTTTGTGGCTGCTCTGTAAGCTTCAATTCTGTACAGATCTGTCGTGGTAACATTGGTTGACCCAAGCTTTAACAGTTTTTTTACCTTGTTCTGGATATCTGAAAAGAAGTCATCACTTTCGTCGGCAGCTTCACTACCCATGTTAGAAAGAACCAGCGCATAATAAAGTTCTTTCACTCTTAAGATTATTTCGCCTCTTTTCTTGTCTATCTCTGTTTTGGCTGCATCAAGTCCTTCAAGAGCGGCCTTATAACGATTTGATATTTTCCCGAACGTGAAAATTGGTTGAGTGATGGTAAGCTCAAGTCGTCCGAAAATATTCACTCCATGTAGCTCGTTGCTCGGGGTCTCTTCAACGATCTCTCCGATCCATTTGGTGCCATCGGCTGTTTTTTTGTTCGGGTCAACTTCAACGTAGGGTTTTTCAGCGTCATTTACGGGACCTACCACCGCATCAATATCCATCTGGGGATAGTACCCGCCTCGGGCCTGTTTTACCTTCATCTCGGCTGCCTTTACCCCAGCCTTTATGGCTGCCAGATCCGGACTGTTCCTTAAAGCAAGATCTATAAGTTGCTTGAGATTCAGGGTTTCAATCTCTTCCTGTTGCTCTATCTCCGTAGCTAAAACAGGGCATGAGAGCAAAAGGGCCAGGATAACAGTGATGAGCAGACAAAGACTGCTAAGAAGGACTTTTTCGTATGTAGGTTTGCTTTCCATACTATCCCCTATCAATAAGCAAAAAGAGGTGAATACAATGCCGTCGTTCCTAACCTATTTATATTACTGTCAATATAAGCTACTTTGCAAGAAAATTGTTTGATAAACTCTTTCTGTTGCTCACTGACCGGTTTGTCCCAAGGGTATACCTGGTGTTCATATGGTAAACTTCCAGGCACAGTACCATTCTTCCGGATGTTCGTCGGGTGGACATCCGATGCATTCTGTCTTAATTCTTGGGTCAATGCTGCACGCAAAAGTTGTGTACTCTACTACTCCTGCTGACTTGCAAGGGTAATCTTCCAGGCCTTTGCGTTTTCTCGCTGTTTGCACCCTGCATTCGTTCATTCTGAATATGAGTGTATTTTCGTCGGGCTCTTCAAAAGATTGGACGTTAATTCTGGCATAAAGTCGAAAAGAAAGAGCTTGTTTAAGAGCTTTCAAACCGCCACCTTCCCGTGGCAAGCCAAGAAATTCTTTAATTCGATAGGCCTCATAAGGAGAAAACCTCGTCCAGCAAGTGTCATTACACCTTTTGGCGGTAAACATCCCTTCTTCCTTCTCCACCGCCTGAAACCAGACACCATCGTTTGCAAGCCAGTTGACTCCGATACCACTGATTAGCTGGATTAATTCATCTTTTGTCCTGTTTTTGAGCGCAACAGGGATACCATTTTCGTCAATTTCAAATCCCAGCAGTTTTGATAGTCTTTTCATCTGTATAAGAAAGTCAAGCTTCCATACGTTATTTTCAATATCAAAGGCTTTTTCAAGTCCCAGTTGATGCTCGGTTTCCTTAAACCAGAATCCGTAGTGAACGATAATCCTCCTCAATCCATCAATAGCAAACTTAACAAGTTCTTCTTGAGATAATTCATCTACAGTACCAACATCAACACGATTCTCAGTCATTTCCGCCTCCTTTTCATCCTCATCTGGTTGCAGTTGTGATTCTATACTATTGTTTTATTTACACACTTAGCTGAGAATATACAAGTCAAAAGCTAAAATATTGCCGATTTGTAATGAAATGTAGGCCCTTATCCAGCATGGTTATTGGTTTAATAGTTTAAAAACTGCTTTTTCT
>QMLL01000331.1 GCA_003646715.1 Deltaproteobacteria bacterium | reverse complement strand
TCTTCTCCTACCCATGCAAAAAAGGCCTCGTTTAACTGCTGGAGCGTGACAATGTTGGATGCCTTGACCTCGGCGATAAAATGATTGACACAAAAGCGGTTGAAGGCCTCGATCTTGCCGTGCTAATGTGAAGCTTCACATTAGCACGGTAATGGAAAGTTAGGGATAATGGAAAGATGATATCTGCACACACTGAGGGCACACTGCCATAACTGCATTATCCCATTGTTTTCTCAAATTTCACTTTCCATTATATTTTCTCTTATTTGCCTATATTCTTTAGCCAGTTCATCAGTCCTGTATTGCTTTGCCATTCCGGCATCTTATCCGATACTATGTCAGTATTATTTTTTTCCAGAACTTTTCTTTTCATTTCTGCATCAATTCTGGCGTAAATTTCAGTTGTCTGAATATCTACATGGCCAAGGAAATCCCGTATATAAATAAGATTTACCCCGGACTGCAGGAGATGAATGGCTTTGGAGTGACGAAAACAATGCGGTGATAGTTTGTCTGGAAACAATTCAGGGGCTTCCCTAATCGCTTCACTGGCATATTTTTTGACAATATATGCAATGCCTGCCCGAGTCAGCTTACCTTTGGAACGGTTACAAAACAAAGGATAATCGAAAGTATGTAGCTCTGTTAAATTATTCTCTTTCAAATACTTTCTTAAAAGATCCGACATAGGTTTCATTAACGGAACAATTCTTCTTTTATTGCCTTTTCCTGTCAGTTTTACTGTTGCGGGAGATACCGTTCTTATATCACCAACTTTTAAATCTGCCAGTTCCTGCACTCTGGCGCCTGAATCATAGAGCAGGCTTAAAAGAACCATGTCCCTGCGGCCTCTCTTTGTCAATTTATCTGGTTTTCCCAGCAGGAACTTCATTGCTTCAAGAGTTATGTGTTCAACAGATATCTTCTTTGTCCTCTTCACGGGTATCGAAAGTATTTGCTGTGCCGAGTGGATATAATCCGGAAACTCCATCTGCAGGTATCGGCAAAAAGAATGAAACGCAGCCAGGCGGACGTTTCTTGTGGATGCAATACAATTCCGGGCTTTCTCAAGCCACTCCAAATATTCTTCAACCAGTTTCCTGTTCAGGTGGCTCAGAGAAAACTTTTCCGCTTTTATGTTTTTGTGTTCGGAACAGAAATCAAGGAATAGACTAAAGGTGTCCCTGTAAGACATTATGGTGTTGGGGCTCAGCCCTGCTATACCTGGAAGGTATTTGGAAAGAAAATTTGCCAAATAATATGCGAAATTAGTTGGTTTCATCATCCACCACCTCCGGGATCACATATGCACATGTTCGAGAAACTTTCTCGATCAGTTCAGGATATGCTTCTGCAGTTAATCTGACATAGCGTTGCGTGGCTCCCACCGAACTGTGCCCTACATAGACAGACAGAATAGGCAATGTGATATACAGGTCAACTGCGTCTTTTACTTGCTTTGCCAATGTATGCACACAAAAAGTATGCCGAAAATCATGCAGTCTTGGTCCTTTACCCCTCCCGCCATGAGAAATTCCGGCAATCCACAGCAATTTACGGTACACCTTGTAAACCCAGTCGCGTGTCAAAGGAGCTCCATTTTTATTCCTGAAGAAATAATCTTCTGGTAGATTATTTCCGTTGAACAAAGCATGATATTTGCCAAACATATCGGCAAGAGGCGCAGACATCGGGACAAGCCTGTCCTTGTTAAACTTTGATTCCCTTATGAAAAGCACCCCATTATCAAAATCAACATCAGAAATTCTCAGGTGGAGCGCCTCGGAAACCCTAAGACCACAGCAATAAAGAAGGCGCAATAGCAAGGGACAGCTTTCGTGTTTATTAGACTTAGGATGCGGTGAAATGGTATCAACGGCTTGAAAGAAACGGTCGATTTCCTCATGGGTAAATATATACGGGATGTACTCACACCGTCTGACCTTATGGTTTTTTAAGGGTGTAAATGCTTCGTATCCCTGGCTTTGTAAATATAACGCAAACTGCCGCAAGTAACTGGCACGGTTCTTCCATGTCTTTACTGATTCGTTCTTTTTCTTTGCAGTCCACCCCAATACCAGTTCTTTGCTCAAAGACTTGTTTTCAATCCTGTGATTTACGGTGTATTTAGAAAATCTGCGAAGATTGTCTCGAATGGCATCATATTTATATCCAAGATTTCTTTTCTGCTTGATAAAGTCCTCCAACATTTCTTTAAATTCACCAACAAACGCTTTTTCTTCTTTTGCCATCAGAACACCTCCTCGCCTCTGTTCCAGTCAAATGTAAGTGGTTCCAATGAGCAAGTTCTCAGCTGGTTTATATCAATCTTTAAATAGACCGATGTGGATTCCGTATTCGTATGACCCAGCACCTCCGATATGATTGGCAAAGGAGTGTTTTCTTCCAGCAGAGCACTTGCGAGGCTGTGGCGGAGTGCATGGGGGCCGTGTTTCTTCCCGTCCTCAATTTTTATGCCTGCTGTACGCATATGCTGTGTAACAATACTATGCAAAGTAGGTGCTTCCAGTTTCCCTATAGGAGGGACTAAACGCAGGAAAATCGCTTGGGTTGATTTACACTCCGGTCTTGCATACTTAAGGTAATCAATGATTGCCAAACCTACATCCTCCAACATTGGAAGTATAAGCGGTTTTTCTGTTTTCTCCTGAAGTAGCTCAATGGTATTAGTTTCCCACTTCAGGTTATTAAAGGACAAATTGCATATGTCTTGTGCCCGCAACCCCAATCTTGCAGCAATCAATATTATGGCATGATCCCGTTTCCCTTTCGGGTTTCCCCTGTCAATTGACTTTATAAGTTTTTCTACATCCTCTTTTGAATATGCGGAAGGAACTTTTGTCCTCTGTCTATACCCGTCATGCGGAACAATATATGCGAAATCCCTGGATACAAATCCGTTCTGAAACAGATAATGAAAGAAAGTACGGAGGGCGCATAGCGTGTTATGAATTACGGAAGGTGAATATCGGGTAAAAGTTTCTGTAAATCGTAAAACCACCACTTCATCCATATCACGGATGTCGACAATTCCACGGCTGTTCAGGTAATCAGAAAATCTGCTGAGGTATATCTCATATGATTTTATCGTATCCTCCGAAAATCCGTCCGCTCTCTTTTTGTCAATATACCCTTGGAACAATTTTTGGAACTGTGGGTGGTAAGTACGTGCTCCCTGCTTTCTTTTGGGGAAGATAATTCCGTGTAGCAGGTAATCTGAAAGTAAATTAATTGCTCTGGCACAACGCTTATTTTTTGGGGTGAGTTTTTTAAATACGGTCATCCCGTATTCGGCTTCCAGGAAATCCATTCCGATTTTCACAGTGTAGGCTGTTTTGTCGATCCTACCCATGAAATTCGTCAGGCGATTCCAAACGGTAACAAATCCGCTGATACTTACATCTGAATACCGGGCATTTCTTAATCCAACCTTTACCTTGTCGATTAATTCATTAAG
>QMLL01000330.1 GCA_003646715.1 Deltaproteobacteria bacterium | reverse complement strand
TGAGATCAGACCGAATGGTGATATTGCATTACAGGCTCGAAGAGGAAGATGGAAAATTGTAATTAAATCGAGAATGATGAAACAGGTTTCCAGCATAGAATTGAAGAATTTGCCGGAAAGAAAAGAAATCTGGGCATTTAAACCTGAAAATGATCTAAGACTTGTTAAGCTTGAAGGGGTACTTTTTATAGATCCCAGGCAGACCGATATACCTGAGGAATGGAAAAAATATACCACGTTTTTAGTAACTCCAGGTACTACTATTCATTTCAAACAATTGAAACGTGGAGATCCCAATCCACCTCCTGACCAGCTGAGAATTACAAAAACGTGGTGGCTCGACTTCGATGGAAAAGGATTTACTGTTCAGGACAGGATTAATGGTGAAATTAACAGAAGCTGGTATCTGGTGGTGAACGAGCCACAGATTCTAGGGAGAGTTACCGTCAATGGTGAGGATCGTCTGATAACCAGTTTTGGTAAAGCAAAAAAGGCGGGGATCGAGCTGAGAAAAGGGAGACTGAATCTCGTTTCGGAATCCAGGATAGAGGGGCCTCTACGAACCATACCTGCTGTTGGATGGAATCATGATTTTCAGGAGGTTACGGGTGTGTTGAATCTGCCGCCGGGCTGGAAACTGTTCGCTGTCCAGGGAGCAGATGAAGTGGCGGGAACCTGGCTCGAAAAGTGGACTCTTCTTGATTTTTTTATAGTACTTATCATTTCGCTATCAATTCTAAAATTGAAAGGTTGGAAGTGGTTTTTGGTTGCCCTCGTGATGCTGGGTATTACATATCATGAACCCGGATCTCCCAGGATGGTCTGGCTGCACGTAATAATTCCCCTAGCCTTACTCAGCTATGTCTCAATATCATGGATACGCAAAGCTTCGACCCTCTGGTACTGGGGATCAATAATAGCGTTGCTTGTTATTTCTATTCCTTTTATGATTGGTCAGATCAGGACAGGTTTTTATCCTCAACTTGAACATCCACGTTATCATACCTCTCTCTCGCCAATTCAAAAACAAGTGGTCAACGAAAGGAAAATACATCCCCAAACCCCTCCGTACCGACTGAAGAAAAAAGGAGTATTTTCGCGTTCACTTTCTCGGGAAGAACCCGTTGCAAAAAGGTATTACGATAAGTCACAGCGGGAAAAACATGCCGTAATGATTTATGATACCGCTGCCATGATACAAACGGGCCCCGGGCTTCCGTCCTGGAAATGGGAATATGCCTCTCTCAAGTGGAATGGACCGGTTAGAAAGAATCAGACCGTGAAGCTCTGGTTGTTGTCGCCCCGGGTGAATCTTGTTCTGTCGGTAATGAGGGTAGTGCTTCTTGTTTTATTGATCATAGGACTTGCAGGTAAAAGATCTGGCAAATCCATTTCTGGTACGGACCAGAACCATTGTTCAATTAAATTGAAAGAGTTGAAGATTCTTTTCCTCATTGTATTAGCCGTTTGCTTGCTGTTGTCTTTTTCCACATTATCTATTGCCAGGGATAGAACATATACCTACCCACAGGCTGAGATGTTGAAAGAACTTCAGCAAAGATTGTTGGAGAAGCCAGATTGTTTGCCAAAATGTGCAAATATTTCCAGAGTATTATTCATCCTTAATGCTGATAGTATAAAAGTAGTTGTTACAGTTCAGGCAGGGATTGAAACTGCAATTCCGCTTCCTTCTTCGGATCGATGGCTTCCCCGGGAAATATTGCTTGACTCCAAACCGGCTCCCGGTGTTTCCAGAGATGATGACAATGTTGAATGGATACTGGTTCCTGAAGGTATACATTCTGTGTTGATGCTGGGCAACATACCTGAAACGGATGCTATTCAATTCAATTTCCCCCTGCGTCCGAAAAAGGTACGGGTGGAGCGGGGAACCTGGAAAGTGAAAGGGCTTAACAAGGAAGGCAATGTGGGACCGAGTATAATATTCAGTAAATCAACTCGGTTAAAAAAGAAAAACGCAGAAAAAGTATCTTCTGAGGTTCCACCGTTTTTCGAGGTAGACAGGACGCTTTCCCTGGCTCTTGATTGGCAGGTAAAAACAACTGTAAAGCGATTAACGCCCACTGGTACTTCTGCTTTGGTGTCCGTTCCATTACTTGATGGAGAGTCTGTGATGACGAGCGGGCTCACTGTAAAAGATAGGAAAGTATTGGTGAATATGGCTCCGGCTCAATCGGTAGTTAGCTGGTTTTCTACTTTAAATAAAACTCATCTGATTCATCTAAAGGCACCTTTAACATCTTCGTGGGTTGAAAGCTGGGTGCTTGATGCCAGCCCCATCTGGCACTGCGAACTTAGTGGTATTCCCGTAATCCATCATCGGAATCGGTCTGGCTACTGGATGCCTCAATGGCGACCCTGGCCGGGAGAGACAGTTGATATTAGGGTTACCAGACTAAGAGGTGTTCCCGGGAAAAAGTTGACGATTGAGGGTGTCCATCTTGAAATGATTCCGGGTAGCAGGTTCAGTAAATCGAACCTTACTGTCAAAGTGCGCTCCACGAAGGGAGAGCAGCACAAAATTTTTCTGCCACCGGGATCAAGACTTATTTTTGCTAAAATAAATGGCAAAAGTCAGCCGGTAAAGTTAAGAGATGGAAGGTTGATTCTGCCTCTTAGGCCCGGGCTCCAAGAGTGTGATATCGCGTGGTATCAGGACACTGGTCTTTCCACGATTACAAGATCTCCTGTGATTAATCTCGGTGCTGAAGCAGTTAACGCAGATGTTTCTATCAAAATGCCAAAAAGCAGATGGATTTTATGGGTAACGGGACCTCGATTTGGCCCTGCTGTCCTGTTCTGGAGTTATTTACTCGTGGTGATTATTGCTGCAGTTGCACTGGGGAGGTACTCTTCCACACCTTTAAATACTTTGCAATGGATACTACTTGGTATTGGTCTAACGCAAATATCACCTCTTATGGCCATAACGGTGGTGGGGTGGTTTATTTTAATGGGCGTCAGGGAAAAGAATCCTTTCGATGAAAAAGCACTTCTTTTCAATTGTGCTCAGCTTCTGATATTTCTGGTAACAGTGGTTGCCTTATGGTGTTTATACGTTGCTGTCAGGAATGGCCTTCTCGGAATCCCTGATATGCAAATTTCCGGTAACGGATCGAGTAATTTTCTGCTTCACTGGACTCAAGATAGAATTCAAGCAAACATGCCAGAGCTACTGGTAGTCTCTTTACCGATGTATGTGTTCAGGGTACTTATGCTGTTTTGGGCGCTGTGGCTGGCCTATTCGTTGCTGAAATGGTTGAAGTGGGGATGGGAATGTTTCGGGACCGGGGGATTCTGGAAAACGGTTAAAATACGTCGCAAAAAAAATCCTCCGCCACCACCTGTTCCCACTCTGGAAAAAGTGGATTAAATGTATCAGTTTCCGGGCTGCTTACCCGGAAACTGATAAGCAATATTATTGGCGTTTGCTTGCGATTTCTCTGATTTTTTCCCTTGACAG
>QMLL01000329.1 GCA_003646715.1 Deltaproteobacteria bacterium | reverse complement strand
GTTTATTTTCAAGCGCTTTATGTTATATTTCAGAGAACTTATCGAGCTGCTGAACAGAAGGAGGATCAGTGGGATCAGAGTAAATCCCACCGTGAAAGTCACGAGGCTCAATTTTTTCAGAATGCAGATCCCGATCCACAGGGCTTTAATCCCTGCCTCGAATATCATGAAGGCCGATTCGATCTTCAGATCCTGATACACATAGAAAAGTGAGCGGAATTGAACGGATAGATTGGTGAAAAACAGCCAGACGAAAAGTATGTAGATAAGTATCGTGATGTTCCTTTCGAAGTGCATTACCGTCGTTATCCCTGCCATTACAAAAAATGTCACTAAAGCAAGCAATAGCCTGAGTGCCAACATGTTTCCCATCAGCGTGGGAAGGAGTTCTCTGTCTTTCCCGAGGTCTCTCAGCATGATGGTGCGAAACCCGGGCCCCATGAGAAAAGCGAAAAAATTCACGAAAGCCAGCGCCACGGCAAAGCGCCCGTATTGTACCTGGCCCAGGTACCGGATCAGATAGATCATCGAGATGAAAGTTATCAGGTTTGAAAGTCCTCGCGCCGTGATGGACAGGGCCAGATTTTTTCGCAATATGCTTAATTTTTTCATGTGTTTTTCTTTTTGGTGAGAGCGAGCATAAGCCCCATAATGAACCAGAAAATAGGATTGTAATGAAAACCTGAAAGTGTTGGCTCGATTGTTGCGTTGAACGATGCGATGACCAGGGTCGTCAGGAAAGAAATCCCAAGTATTTTCAACTTGCGATCCGGCGATTTAATCAGAGAGATACTGCGATGTAAAAGGAAAGCCAGTATGAAAAGGAATATGATTATGCCTATTATCCCGGCGTCCATCCCCAATTTTAAGTAGTAGTTATGGGGATTTTCAGTATAGTCGATTCCGCTGAAGACCTTGGTTTGATAGGGTCCCCTGCCGATCAAAGGGTTTCTTTTGATGTAATCGATCGCCTGAGCCCACATTCGATACCGGTTGGAGATAGAGGCGTCCATCGCTGCCATGAGGGCAAATCTGAGGAGCAGGAGTTTGCCAACCAGTGTCTTGAATATCAGAGCAAAAAGGCCGGCGATCGCTATGAATACTCCCGTGATGTATCTGATTTTGCCTTCTGATATGGCCAAAGCCGATCCGAACGTCAGGAAACCCAGAAGAAATGTGATGAAGCCGCCCCTCGATATTGTGAAGACCACAGAGATGAGGAGCATCACGATATTCAGCAGGGAAATCCTTTTAATAGATTTCTTCCTTGAAACGATAAAGATGCCCAGGTTCAACGGTATCAGGAGATTTGCGAGCGCCGCTATATAGTTGGAGTAAGCCCATCCGATCCCGAGGCTGTGTAAATTTCTCAAGTTGAAACCGCCGATCATCAGGGTTTTCACGATTGCAACTGCGACTTCGGCATTAAAAAGCAATGACATAAAGGTGAAGAAATTAAGGCTTAAGTCGAGGTTTTTCTCGTTAACGTATTCCCTTAGTATCAGAACTTCGGTGTAGGGAATCAAAAACATATAGGCAAGCCCCAAAAAGCCGAAGCCTATGGAGTTCCATCGAGGGAGAGTTATCAGAAGGAGGAACCCCAGGAGCACAAAGAGGAGATCGAAGAGATCGACGTAGAATTCATCGCTTTTTTGAAGCGTTTTCGAGAGAATGAAGCTTATTCCCAATGCGAGAAAGAAGAAAGTATTGAGGGAAAGCCCTGCGATTGGAATGTTTGTCATATTGGATAATTGAGAAATCCACAGGAGGAAAAGCGGATTCACGAGCAGATAGAACAGGGAATAAGCTATAAATGGAAGAAAAGGTACAGCGATTAATGCAGGTTCCCTGAGGGCTAAGCCGGCTGCCAGCAGGAGCTGAGAGAATAGCGCGAAGAGCATCCTTCTTTTAGATTTTGCATTGGAAGAATGCTCTGAGATCATAGGCGAGAGAGTATATCTTCAAGTTTTTTGGCTGATTCAACCCAGGAAAAACGCTGGATGTGACGGTAACCTGCATCCTGCAGCCTCTCCCGTTCCTCCCTGGATCGGATGAGCTCAATCAGGTGTTCCGAGAGCTTTGAGGGATCGGGTTTATCTGATACTAACGCTGTCTCACCGGGGACTGTATATTCAGGTATTCCTCCAGAGCTTGTGGCGATTAAGGCGGATTTGCAGGCCTGGGCCTCCATTGGAGGCTGCCCCCATCCATCCCCCACCGAGGTCCAGAGAAAAACGTCACAGGAAGAGTACAGCCGGCGCAATTCGGCTCCAAAGAGGTTTCTGTGATACTCAAATTCGACGCTGATTTTCGGCGGTTTGTACGTTCCGAAGAGGACAAGTTCCAGATCGACCTGTTTTTTAGCTTCTGACACGGCCTTTAATCCTATTTCGAACCCTTTCAGACCTATTCGATGATACATCAGAAGGACCCTGCGTCCGTTTCTCTTCTTTAGACCCGCAGGATCGGGGTAAAAAAGGCCGGTGTCAACGCCGTTGGGAACCCTTCCCTTTACTTTGACGCCCATTTTTGTCAGCTCGGATTCGAGATATCTCGAGGTCGTGACGACGTTCATACCGAGTTTATACGTGTTCAATACTTTCTGCTCGGGGCCGCTCCACGTTTCAATCCCCCTCACAAAGTACACCTTGGTGCCCTTGCTTTCGGGAAGGCTGTCGGTAAAATAGGCCGTCGGCCAGGCCGTGGCGATTACGAAATCGCTTTCGGGTATGAACCTGGCTGAGAGGTAGGGAACTTTCTTCAAATTGAACCTGACGGGAATCCAGCTGTAATCGAAGGCGCCCAGAAGGTGCCTTGAGGTGTTTAATAGCCTGGTTCTGGCCCTTTTGAAGTTGAAAATCCATTGCCCGAATGAGGGTTGCCACACAGGGTACACTACATTTACTTTGTGTCCCAGACTAACCAGGGCGTTTGAGAGAAAAAAAGTAGACAATACGCCGCCGCTCGGATTGATGAAGGGCAATATAATCGTGATCCTCATTTGGCTTTCCGTTAATGTTCCGTGGGATGAGTTTAAACGAAGTTGTGAAGCCATGTCAACAGCGGATGCTTCGTGAACATGTCTGTCACACCTTGGAGTAACACCGGAATCCTCAGGAGAGTTCGGGACGAGGTCGGGGTCGAGGAACCCTGGGGTTCTTGGGTACTGGGGTCGGGTCGTGCAACCTGCACGACCCGACCCCAAGCAATTTACTGAAACTAAATAAGTTACAGCACACCCCCGCGTGCGTGACGCACAACCTCTCTATCCGTTGTGGGACAAGGGATCGGCGATGTGCTTTTGATCCTCCATATCCATTGTGGCGTAAGAGATAGGACAGTTTCACCCCTCTTGAAAGTGGTCGAAAGAATTTTGCGCACAGTTAAATATTTTCCAAAAATTTGGAGCTCAACGAGTTCTATGGGGTCGGGGGGTGCAACCTGCACGACCCGACCCCAATAAAAAAATTTTTCGGAAGGTGGGGGGCCGCGAAAAGCC
>QMLL01000328.1 GCA_003646715.1 Deltaproteobacteria bacterium | reverse complement strand
GAGATTGACTACGAAAAACCGGAGATTGATGAATATGATGCCCTGGAAAGGGAGATCAGGAGCTTCGTTGACGCTGTGATCCATGATAGGGAACCGATAGTTTCTGCCGCTGACGGAAGAAAAGCCCTGGAAGTGGCTCTCGCAATCTCCGACCAGATTAAGGATCAATGGACAAAGAGGAACACATAACATATTGGATAAATAGTGCTGACCACGACCTGGATGTTGCAGAAACATTGTTTCAATCCGGTAAATACGATTGGTGCCTGTTTTTAGGGCATCTGGTTCTAGAAAAAATGCTAAAAGCACTATTCGTAAAAGTACATGGAAATAAGCTTCCTCCAAGAACTCACAATTTAGTTAGATTGGCAGAGTTATGCAATATATCTCTCTCCGAGGAGCAAGAATTATTTCTCGACAAAGTTAGTGATTTCAACTTGGAAATCAGATATCCTGATTATAGGCAAAAATTTTATGAGAAATGTACGTATGACTTAACCTTGAAATACTTTACAAGAATAAAGGAGTTTTACAGGTGGTTTCACTCCCTCCTCGAATCAGAAGAACAATAGAAAAATACTTAGAGGAATTAAAGAAAAACAACATACCGATTGATGAAGTGATTCTTTTTGGAAGCTACGCTAGAGGTGATTACCATGAGTACAGCGATATAGATCTATTACTGGTATCACCTATTTTTGAAGGGAAAAGAATAGAAGACAAAGATAAAATCAGAGAAATCACTCTAAAAATAAGCTCGGCAATTGAAATTTTGCCTTGCTCTAGGGAACAATTCGAGAAAAAAGACCCCCTTATAGAAGAAATTGTCAAAACCGGGGTCAAAATCAGTGCAAATTGATATTCCAGTATCAATTAAACGTTTCAGCATAGCATATGATTTTTATGCCGAGATTTGATCACGAGATTGCTGGATACAGTATTAAATGCCAAGTTACTCCAAAAGGGCAGCGATTTTTTCTCCAATTGGAATCTCCCGTCAGAGCTACTGCTCGATAAAATTGGAGAAAAACATGGCCTTTCCCTTCGATATGTCTGCCTCCGGCAGACTACTCAGGACGCCGCTCTGTGCTCTCTGTGCCTCTGTAGTTACAAAATTTTGGAATGAAATAAAATTGTCTGGTTATGGCTATGTTGCTTTAGGGACTACCCTATGGAATCTTTTTTTGCCTGCTCTTAACATTATTTCGCCGTCAACAACATCATCCATGGTAATTTTTTGATCAAACGCCTTAATCCTCTCTCCGTTTAAGTATCCTCCACCCTGACTGATTACTCGTCGAGCTTCACTTCGAGACTTGCATAATCCCACGTCGCTGAACAGTTCAAAGGCCGGAATCCCCTCCGCAAGCCTGGATTCTTCGATTTCGGTCGTCGGAACTGCATCCTTTACCGCCCTGTCCAGCTTCCGGGGTAAAGAACTGGAAGGTAGCAGTTCCGGATCAATGGATTTCCTGCCGAAAACCGCAGCAGCAGATTCCAGAGCTGCTCGCGCCGCTTCATCTCCGTGAGTGATTCTTGTGGCTTCGTATGCCAGAATGGTCTTTGCCTGGTTAAGCTCTTCTCCTTCCAGATTCTCAACCTTTCTTATTTCTTCCATGGGCAACAGCGTAAAAAACGCAAGAAAGCGCGCCACATCCCGGTCATCCGTATTAACCCAGTACTGGTAGTAATCGTACGGAGATGTTAATTTCTCATCAAGCCATATGGCCCCGGTAACAGTTTTCCCCATCTTGGCACCGCTGGCAGTGGTTATCAGAGGGAATGTTATTCCGTAAACTGTTCCTCCCGTCATCCTCCTGACCAGGTCCACGCCTGCTACGATATTTCCCCACTGATCACTCCCCCCCATCTGAATCAGGCAATCGTAGTGTTCGTACAGGTATAAAAAATCGTATGCTTGCAGAAGCATATAATTGAATTCAATAAAACTAAGCCCTGTCTCCAACCTCAACTTGTAACTTTCAGCCGCCAGCATCCTGTTTACGCTAAAATGACGCCCGATATCCCTTAAAAACTCTATATAATTCAGCTTTGTTAACCAGTCTGCGTTGTTAAGTAAAAGAGCCTTATCATCTGCAAAATCAAGGTATTTACTCAATTGCTTCTTAAGTTGGCGTGCATTCTCATCGATCTCTTCGCGCGACAGAATTTGTCTCATCTCCGTTTTACCACTGGGATCACCTACCAACCCGGTTCCGCCTCCCACCAGCGCTATAGGCCTATGTCCGTGTAGCTGCATATGAACAAGAGACATTATTGGAATGAGGCTCCCCACGTGCAGACTTGGAGCCGTGGGATCAAAACCAATATAACAGGTGACCGGTTTTTCCAGAACATCAATTACTGCATTCCTGTCAGTGACCTGCTCAATAAACCCTCTTTCTTCCAAGCATTCAAAGACGTTCAAAACCATCTCCTCCCTAATCTATCGTTACGGCAAATCTTTTCAAAACAACGAAGAAAATCAAATGCTAATCAATATGTTTTTCAATGCGCTTTATCGACAAAGCCTTACCACTCTTTGTATCTATATCCACCAATACTGCCTGCATGCGAATGTTCTTTTTAGCAACTTTAAAAGTTGCAGGCAACTGTGAAAGTAGCCTTTCGATAACAATTTCGTATTGAAACCCAATTACGGACTCAAATGCCCCCGTCATACCTACGTCCGTAATATAAGCGGTTCCATGGGGCAGTATCCTTTCGTCAGCAGTCGGAACATGCGTATGGGTACCCACAATGACGCTTACTCTACCATCCAGGTACCAACCCAGCGCCTGTTTTTCTGATGTCGCTTCAGCATGAAAATCAACAATTATGCAGGAAGTTTCTTTTCTTAGCTTACTAACTATCTTATCCACGGTGCGGAAAGGGCACTCCAGATGTTTCATAAATATTCTGCCTTCTAGATTTATTATCCCCAGAGCGACTCCCTTACGTGTGTCAAAAATCCCATATCCACGGCCGGGCGGATTTCCCGGATAGTTGGCAGGGCGAATCAGTCTTTGAGTTGAATTGAGGTAATCGTAAATTTCTTTTTTGTTCCAGACGTGGTTTCCGCTGGTAAGAACATCTATTTCGCTGTCCAGGAGCTTAGTTGCTATATCAGGCGTGATTCCCAATCCACCTGCCGCATTTTCTCCGTTGGCTATCACAAAGTCAGGCCTGTATTCCTCACATGCCGCCGGCAGCAATTTCCTGATCGCCCTTCTTCCCGGTCTCCCGACTATGTCACCTATGAACAGTACTCTTAATCTATCCACTTTTCATCCCATTTGCTTTTTGGCTCGCCTTCAATCAAGCACATTCGGTTCCCATCACCTATTCACTAAAAGCTAAGGCGGCTAAGTAGCCGCCTTCTTACCTAATTCGGTATCAATACAAAACATGATCGGCAACATCATTTTGCATATTCCACAGCCCGTGTTTCCCTGATTACCGTAACCTTAATCTGGCCAGGATAGGATAATTCATTTTCTATTTTCTTC
>QMLL01000327.1 GCA_003646715.1 Deltaproteobacteria bacterium | reverse complement strand
CGCCACCGTAAGAGCGCCTGCCTCTTTACAAATGTTCGCAATAACCGGCGCAGCACCCGTACCGGTACCTCCACCAAGACCCGCAGTGATAAACACCATGTCGGCACCGTCAACCACTTCAGCAATTTTGTCAGCATCTTCCTGGGCCGCCTTGCAGCCAATGTCAGGTATGCCTCCGGCACCAAGTCCCTTGGTCAGGTTAACTCCCAGCTGAATCGTTATGCTGGCTTTGGAACTTCGGAGGGCTTTTGCGTCGGTGTTCGCAGCGATGAACTCCACGCCTTCAAGCCCTTCTACAACCATGTTGTTGATGGCGTTACCACCACCTCCCCCTACTCCTATCACCTTGATTTTTGCTTGCAGTTCCGGTTCCTCAATGTCAAACCTAGGTTCCATGTTTCCCTCCCATCGAAAAACTTTTTATTTGTTAATCAAACCCCAAAGATCTTTAACATCATTTTGAGCCCCTACCTTATCTCCTTAAACCAGCGCTTCATGGCAGAAATTACTTTCTGCCAGATATTCTTGTTATCATTTTTAGAAAACTGCTTTCGCTTGTCCCTGTGCTTGTAGCCGTAAAGAACCAGCCCCACGCCTGTGGCATACATCGGATTGCTAACTACATCCACAAGGCCTCCAATACTGGTAGGAATGCCAAGTCGTACCGGCATATCCATTACCTGTTCCGCCAGCTCCGGAATACCTGGCAGCAGAGAAGACCCACCTGTTACTACAAGCCCTGATGCAAGCAATTCCGCGTATCCGGACTTAAGGATTTCCCTATTAATAAGCGCGAAAATTTCTTCCACCCTGGGTTCTAGAATCTCCCCCAGTATTTCCCTGCTCAACACCCGGGGCTTTCTTCCTGCCACGCTGGGGACCTCAATGGTTTCGTTTCTGTCTATCATGCTTGCCAGAGCACAGCCGTATCTCCGCTTGATTCGTTCTGCTTGTTCCATCGGAGTTCTTAGCCCAAGCGCGATGTCGTGAGTCAGATTATTCCCGCCAATGGCAAGCACCGCGGTGTGCCTGATACTGTTATCAGAAAAGATTGCCAGATCTGTGGTCCCACCACCAAAATCGATAAGGGCCACCCCAAGTTGCAGTTCTTCTCTTCCCAGCACCGCTTCGCTTGACGCAATGGATTCAAGAACGATATTCGCCACGTTAAGCCCTGCCCTGTTGCAGCACTTCACAATATTTTGCGCAGAAGAAACAGCGCCCATGACGATGTGCACTTTCACTTCGAGCCTCACACCGGACATTCCCAGAGGATTCTGAATCCCATCCTGATCATCTATGATGTATTCCTGAGGAACGATATGAATAATCTCCCGGTCAAACGGAATAGCAAAAGCCTGTGCCGCATCGAGTACTCTCTCAATTTCCTGTTCGGTCACCTCCTGATTTTTTATCGCTATAACCCCGTGACTGTTAAAACTGCTTATGTGTCCACCGGCTATCCCGACATACACCTCGGAAATTTCGCAACCGGCCATCAATTCCGCCTCTTCAACAGCTTTGCGGATCGAATTCACAGTACTTTCTATATCGACAACCACACCTTTTCTGAGACCAATTGAAGGATAAGTGCCTACCCCAACAATGTTCACGCCATCAGCTCCAACTTCGCCAACAACAGCGCATATTTTTGTTGTTCCTATATCCAGCCCTACGATTAATTCTTCCTGACCTGCCATTATTTCTTCCTCTTTTATCCCGATACCAGGTGATTGGCGTGCTTCTTACTAATGTAAACTCTCGGGCTACATCTCAGATCTATTTCTTTCACCTGTTCGTCAATATTACGCCTGGAAATTTCTCCCATAACCCTCCTCAACATCGAGAACTTCAGCGAAAAACTGCCCTTTCCAAGCTTGATTACCATATTGCTTGCCCCATAGCTCAGTATCAATCCGTTCAAAGGGTCCCACCTAACTTCCCTTATTTCTCCCAGGTCGAACCAGTTGCCATTGCTTCCACCAATCGCTATAAACTGACGGAATTGATCATAAACATCCGCTGGCACTCCGCCTCTGGCAAGAACTTCTTTCTCATTCAAACCCGTCAGGACAAGGTAAATTCTGTCCCTGAACCCTTCCGTGTTTTTAACGGGAACAATTAGTTTTCCTCTACTGTCTACCAGATACTTTTTCCTCAGCTGAACAAGAGCTACAGGATTTTTTTCTTCTATTTCGATAACCAGCTTATCAGGTATAACCCTGTTGATAATTACACCTTCAACCCACGGATTTATCTCGATCCTCTTCCTGATTTTCTTCAGGTTCACGGCCAGCAGGTTCTGCCCTACATGAACACCGGAAAGTCTTATCACCTGCTGGGCTGATAACTGTCTACACCCCTGAACCTCAATGGCATTGATTCGAAGATACGGAGTTGTAATCAGATACCTATATCCGAGTACAAAGACTGAGCTAACAATAAAAACAGCTACCAGGAATCCGCACACGTAACCGGCCAAAAGCAATGTTCGCTTGCGTCTTTCCCTTTTTATTTCCGGAGAAACGCGGTATCTGTTACTTTTTCTTCTTACAACACCTTTTCTTTTCTTCTTCCTGGCCATTGATTTACTCAAAACCTATGAGTTTAATTTCCGGCTCCAGCTTTATACCGAACTTATCCTCAACCGTATTTTGAACCAGTTTAAGCAGACCGTAAACGTCCGACGCCTTGGCGCCGTGAGTGGTAACGATCCAGTTTGCGTGTTTCTCGGATATTTTCGCTCCACCGAGAACTTTGCCCTTTAATCCCGCCTGCTCAATTAACCGCCCGGCATAATCTCCTGGAGGGTTTTTGAAAACCGAGCCAGCTGTCCGTGTAGGTTCCGGCTGCCTAATTTTTCTTTCTCGTAAAATATCTAGCATACGTTTCCTTACTATTTTCTTTTCTTCTTTTTCAGTATGAAGCGTGGCATCCCAAACGACACCTTCAACAGGCAAATGGGTTTTCCTGTATGAAAATTTAATGTTCATTCGAGTTATCCTCACTTCTCCCTTTTCAGTCATCATCGTTACATGCTCCAGAACGTCGGAGATCTCACCGTGCTTAGTACCCGCATTCATCATCACGGCCCCACCCAGAGATCCCGGAATCCCTACCAGAAACTCCAATCCCGTCAATCCCTGGTTTAGGCATATTCTCATTAATTTCGATAGCGCAATCCCTGCCCCAGCTCTTACTTGAACCCTTCCGCCAGCTTCTGTGCTTTCAGCTTCCACCGAAGCCCTTTTCAGACTAATTGCAACCATCTCGGGCAAGTCATCTGCCACAAGCAGGTTCGACCCTTTACCCAAAACAAAATACGGCACACACGCCCCTTTTAATACATCTATTGTTTTTGAAAGCGCCTCCTTTGATTTTGGGTAAATAATACAAGTTATGATTCCACCAACCTTAAATGTCGTGTATTTCGATAATGGTTCATTCCATGTAATATCGACATCTTTGATCGATGATATTTCACTTTTCCATCCTCTACTCATCAGGCTTCTGG
>QMLL01000326.1 GCA_003646715.1 Deltaproteobacteria bacterium | reverse complement strand
TTTTCTTTGATAAGGAATAAAACAGAGAGAAAAAAATACAGTCATGGAAATAAGAGTTGGAATGAAAATTAAATAGATTAAAAACAAAACAAGAGAAACCGGGATAATATTTGAAAAAATGTAATAAACTACTCCCAAACCTAAAAAGTAAACTATTACAGAAGTGAAAAAAACCATGCTCATATAACTTCTAAAAGGAATTTTCATTCCTGCTTTTGGTAGACTCTCCTTTACAAAAGAGAATGCACTCCCATATTTGTCTACAATTCCTCCAAACAAATATGTTGCTAATCCTTTGTAGGTTAGCATTTAACCTTCCCTTAAAAACTTAAAACCCAAAAGTTGTAAGAATGGCACAAACTTTTTTCTTATATTCTTTCTAATTTTTATTGGTTGAGACACTTTTTTTCCTAAAAGCCTTTCAAAAACTTTCTCCCCTTCTTTATAATACAAACTTATAATCCTTGTAACTTCTAAGAAATCTTTTATTCCTTTTTTTCTCATAAGTTCCAAAAGTCTTTTTCTCTTTTCTATTTCTGCAAGAGCATCCTCTAAATTTCCCCCTCGTTCTTCAATAATTTTTTTTACTTTTATACTATCGTAAACTTTTTCATAAGTGTCAGCAGCTGGATTCCACCTAAAAACTAAGTTTGTTTTTACTTCCCCAGTTTTTGGGTCTACAGATTCTATTTCCACAACTTCTCTAATTCTTCTTGCGGATTTTCCCTTTTCTTTTGCATGAACCATTATGATTATTACATCTAAAGCTTCTATGAGAGTCGGAGAAAGTTGGATTGGAGGAGTAGTTAATCTTTTGATTACTGTATCAACACTTCCAGCGTGAAAAGTACTTAAGGAAGGATGCCCTGAAGACATTCCCTGGAACATTACATAAGCTTCTGGTCCTCTCGTTTCTCCAACTATCACATAATCAGGGTTTTGCCTAAAACTTTCTTTTAGTAAATCAAAAAGGGTTACTGCACCATATTTAATTCCTGTAGGTGTGGGAATTCCAAAACCAGTCCTTGCTAGAACAGGAATCCAGTGCTCATGAGGAATTCTAATTTCCCTTGTATCTTCTATGGAAACTATTTTTGCTTCTGGTGGGATGAACATACACAAAGTATTAAGAAAAGAAGTTTTGCCTGTTGCTACACCACCAACTATTAGTATGGATCTTCTATGTTCGATCAAATACCACAAGTATGCTAAAAGCTCTGCAGAAGCTGTTCCAAGTTCTATTTGTTCTATTGGCGAAATAGGTTTTTCTGTAAATTTTCTTATTGTAAAAACTGGACCACGGGTAGCTACATCTCCTGCAAGAGTTGCAGAAACTCTCGAACCGTCTGGAAGAGTTCCAGCCAATATTGGTTCAGCATAGCTTACATATCTTCCACACCTTTCAGCTAGTTTTACTATGAATTCTTTCAAATCTTCCTCATTTTCATAAATTATGTTAGTTCTTAAAGACCCAAACTTCCTATGGATTATGTAAATCGGAGTATTCACTCCATCGCAACTTATATCCTCAATATAAGGGTCTTGGAGTAAGGGCTCTATTTCGTTAAAACCTATGAAGTTTCTGTAAATATAATACATAAGTTTAACGTATGTGAGTTGATCCAAACGTAGACCGAATTCTTTATTAATTTTTTTTATGTGCATTTCTAAGTATTCCATTGCTTTTTTCATATCCTTTATCGCACTCAGCTCAACTTCAATTAACTCTATTAAAGCATCCGAAATTTTTTTCAGAATATCCCTTTCTTTTTTGCTTAGCTTAGGTTCGATAACATTATAAACTAGCTCTTCTCTTTTATCATCCCATTTAATTTGGGCATAAGCAAAAGGTTCGATTAAAGGATAAGTGATATTAACTTTTTTTGTATCTTTTATATCTGGAAGTTCTTTGATAATACTTCTTTTAAAGACTAATCCAGGGAGTTCTAATTCTTTCTCCTTTTCTTTAAAAAGTTTTTTATACAAAATACCTCTATATTTTTTCAATTTTTCAATCATTTTCCTAGCCTTCTGTGTTTTTTCCGTACGCTTTTGCCAGGCTGAGCAATACCTAAGAATCTCGCACATTTTGGACAAACTCTGATTTTTTGACTTAAAAGATGAATGAATCTTTTGTCAACTTGCTGTCTTATTAGCGGGTCTGTAATCCTAAACCTTTTAGTAACAACAAAAGTCTTATATCTAGGGACTTTTCTACCACAAAGCCCACAAGTAATTACCCTTTCCCTTCCTCTTGACTTTGTGTGGGCATATGTTCTCTTATAAGGAGCTTTACTTACAGGCATTTTCTCTATTATTATTTTTATTTTTAAGATATGTATTTGTTAACTTAAGAGAGAAAGTAATTTTTTAGGATTAGACTCCTTTAAGACAAACTCATTCTTTCTTTTCTCATATCTTTTTATCGTCTCTTCTATGGTTGCATCTTTAACCTGAAAATCTTTTAATTCTTTTAAGCTTAAGGGTAAGGAAACTAGACCAGTCTTGGAATGAACAGCATAGGGTGACCTTACTAGACCAAGAGGTTTCATACTGGAAGGGTCAAAAAGAATTTTATCTTCTCTTTCCTTTTTTCCTAAAATTTCAGAAGTTGTTAAACCTGGAATTTTCTTATCTACCTCTTTTTGAATTACTCTTATAAAATCCGAGAAAAGAGAAAAATAGTTTCTCTCTCTTTTTCTACTTCCCTTTAATTCCATCGGTTTGTAATCTTCTGGAATTTCAAAATCTTTTATTAAAGACCATATTTGAAAACCTCTAGAGCCAGAAAATTTAAGAGCAGGGTTTAGTTTAAGTTTTTCAAATATTTTAAAAGCTATTCTTGTAACTTCTTTTGTTTTTTCAAACTCTACTTTTGGTCCTGGGTCTATATCTAAAACTAGCCAGTCCGGTCTTTCCTTTCCTATCCTATGCACGCAAGGAATTACATCTATACAATGGATGTTGATAAAGAATAACAAGTCTTTTATCGAATTCAAAACTATTTTTTTGCCTCTAAAATCCCTTCTAAAAAATCTTTTTTCTGTAAACAAGCAGTAAAAACCTACGTATCTATCCTTGCAAAATTCAAAAACTGTTTTTGCTACTACAGGATAATACTGTTTAGCTTTGTAAACAATAACCCATGCTCGATTTATTTTTTTCAACTCTTCTTCTACTATTTTTATCCTTTTAGCAAAATATTCCTTTCCTTTTTTGGTAATTCCATACAAGCCGTTAACTTCCTCTAGTAGACCTTGAGTTATAAGCTTTCTAAGAATTTCCTTGGTTTCTTTTTCTGAAATCTTTTTTATGTCACGAGAAATTTTTTCCTTTACATGCTTTAAGTCAACTCTCTTACCCACACCTTTCATAGAAAACATGAGTAAAAGATAATTTTCTATTTTACTCATATATAAAATTTAAAGGACAATTTTAATAAAACGGGATGATCCATGAAGGTGAAAGTCTATACTACACCAACTTGTCCTTTTTGCTATTTGGTTAAACAATTC
>QMLL01000325.1 GCA_003646715.1 Deltaproteobacteria bacterium | reverse complement strand
TTCGGATTCATACTCTCATTAGTTGTATCAAAGGATCAGGAAGCGGTTGAACGCGAAGCAGTTCAAACTGGCACTATGAAGAAGTGCCCTTATTGTGCTGAGTTGATCAAAGCTGAAGCTATAAAGTGTAGGTATTGTGGTGAGGATTTGCCGGTTAGCGATAAAACGGATTCTCCTAACAAGGCTCTTTCAGCCGACAGCTAAAAGCTGCCGCTGAAGCCGCGTTATGTGTTTTTTGGAGAACCGAAAGCGGAAGTAGGAAGCTATGTTATTAAAGTGGTTAACGAAAATTCTTAAGGCACTTATAGATCCCACCGTCTGGGCATCTGCAATTGTTGCAATCCTTCTCTTCCCCATGGGTATTCGGTTGGTAAACTACTTAATTCTTCTGCTCACTGGTCGAAGAAGGCTGGATCTTCTTTTTGGGAAAATTGCAACTGATTGGAATAACACAATCATAATAGCCCCTTCGTTATTATTGGAAGATAGCGGGAAATTTAGAAGAAAAAAGTTTTTTCCTATTACCCCAGACCCAACAGGAGGATGGCATAAAACATTCGATGTTAAAGCTGCTATCAGATTTTCAAATAACTTCGCTTGGAAAAAAGAAAAAACCAATTTTTCACATGATGAAGACAACGGTCTTGATAAAACCAAAAATTTGGTCTGCATAGGTGGCCCCAGCAATGATATAACCTTCGAGATCCTTCGAAAGGTGTCACCTGAATTGCTCTACGTCAGGTACCTGAGTAAGGACGAGAAGGTGATCGAAGCTGATCCAACTAAGACATTCTCTCTTTATACTAATAAAACTAATATTTACGAAACCACATGGAAGGAAGCTATAATAAGAAGACAGGATGTAACTATTCAGCTACCCATTCCCACCGAAGCGAAAAGGGCTTGCCGTAGGAATATCATATAGGTTTGAGAGGACAACAAAAAATTTATCTGTTCTTCATTTTTTGCTGGACTCAACGTTTTTATTATGCTATCTGTTTTGGCCATGGAAAAAGTCATGGTCATACAGGGCAAAAAGATAACACCCCCAGATATCAACCTCATCAAGAAATTACTGGCCGACCACCCCTCTTGGAATCGTACCAGGTTATCACGTGAACTTTGCAAAAAGTGGCAATGGTTACAACTAGACGGACAGCAATTCAAGGATATGGCTTGTCGAACCCTCCTCCTAAAACTTGAGCGAGCTGGTCATATTGAGTTGCCCCCACGCCAGGCTCTATCAGTTAACGGTTTTAGAAAACGCTCGTCTACATTGGTTCCTCATTCGACCGAAACTATATGCTGTAGCCTAAAAACCTTGCTTCCATTGAAAATTGTGGAAGTCACACCAAAATCCGATGATCATCCTTTATTCAACTTTTTTCTGTCTCACTATCACTATCTTGGACATCGAACTACAGTGGGCGAGAATATGAAGTATCTGGTTCGTGACTGCAATAATCGCCCTTTAGCTTGTCTGCTTTTTGGCTCCGCAGCATGGAAGACGGCCCCGCGCGATAGCTTTATAGGATGGGATCGCCACATACGTGAAGCGAACCTCTCTTACCTTACCAATAACATGCGGTTTCTTATTCTACCATGGGTAAAGGTCCCTCACCTGGCCAGTCATATTCTTTCTCTCGTCTCACGGCGTATCTGTAATGACTGGATAAGAAAGTACAACCACCCTGTTCATCTGCTTGAAACATTCGTGGACAGGACCCGATTCCAGGGGACCTGTTACAAGGCTGCCAACTGGATTTTGACGGGGCAGACCCAAGGACGTTCCCGTAATGACAGAGATCGTACGATCCAGGTGCCCCCTAAAGATATCTATGTTTACCCCTTGATCAAAAACTTTCGAAAGCGATTGTGTTATGACGCCTGAAGAAGCTCTAAGTATTTATCACGCTGGCCCTGATGTAGTTGTCAAGGTTCTCTGTCAGCTTTCAAGCCAGGTGGCTGAGTTACAGAAAGAAGTGCAAAAGCTTAAAGACCAGCTTGCTAAAAACTCTCGCAACAGCAGCAAGCCCCCCTCATCTGACGGTTTCAAAAAGCCTTCTCCAAAAAGTTTGCGGCCACGGGGTAAACGTAAACTGGGCGGGCAAAAAGGCCATCCAGGCTCTACACTCAAGATGGTGGACAATCCCAATCACAATGTCCTTTATCCTGTTAACAAATGCCAGCGCTGTGGTCGTTGCCTGACCGATGAAATACCCATTGACGTTGAAAGAAGGCAGGTATTTGATATCCCTCCCATCCAGATGGAGGTCACCGAACATCAGGCTGAAATCAAGCATTGCTCCCATTGCGGATATCTCAACAAAGCAGCGTTCCCCGAACAGGTCAAGGCCCCGGTACAATATGGCCCCAGACTTAAAGCAATTGCAGTCTATCTGAGACAGTATCAACTCCTGCCTTATAACCGTACCCGGGAGTTATTTCGTGACCTGTTCTCAATAGATTTAAGCGAAGGCACCCTAACAAATATGACTGACACATGTTCTAAACTTTTAAAGCACCCAATCGATCAAATCCTGAAGCAGATTGAACAATCATCCGTGGTAAACTTCGATGAAACAGGTTCGTCCGTATACGGAAAACGCCAATGGTTACATACAGCCTCTACCCCCAATTTAACCTACTATGAGATTCATCCAAAACGTGGTTCTTATGCCATGGATCAGATCGGCATACTTCCCAATTTCAATGGGCGTGCCATTCACGATTTCTGGAAGCCCTATTTTAAATACGATTGTAACCATGGCCTTTGCAATGCCCACCATTTACGTGAATTGACTTTCCTCAACGAACAACACGGTCAACTCTGGGCCAAAGACATGATAGACTGCCTGATTAATATCAAGAAAGCCGTTGATAAGACAAAAACCAGCACAGATACACTTTTCAAAGAACAAATCCATAAATTCGAAACACGGTACCAGAACATCCTTGACAAAGGTTATAATGAGAATCCTCTGCCAAAGAAAAAATCAAACAAAAAGAAAAGAGGAAGGCCAAAAAAAACCAAAGCCCGAAATCTACTCGAACGTCTTGATGAACACAGAAAAGAAGTCTTGGCCTTTATGTATGACTTCAAAGTACCATTCGACAACAACCTCGCCGAAAGAGATCTTCGTATGGCTAAGGTACAACAGAAAATCTCTGGCACCTTCCGAAGCCAGGACGGGGCTAATGCTTTCTGCCGTATCCGAAGCTATATCTCAACAACCAGGAAAAATGCTGTAAACGCTATTGAAGCTATCGTCAATGCCTTTTCCGGTACACCGTACGTCCCAAAACCTGATACCAGTTAACCAGCCTTCTTGTTCCTGCACAGGGTTACCCAAATTCAGTTGCTATCCTTCAAAGATATATAAATAAAAATATCGGCTCTTTAAAGTTTTAAATGGGTAAGTAATGTCTATTGAATTGAGTAAAATTAAGATTACCCGTTGCTAAAAAGGCGATGATTTTAAAATATCGCGTATTACGAAAACCTCTGGCTTTAGCT
>QMLL01000324.1 GCA_003646715.1 Deltaproteobacteria bacterium | reverse complement strand
TGATCTTCGAAAGGTTCGGATTTGCTGTAAGGGCTTTTCTGTACATTTCAGCAGCCTTCCCTGAGTTGTGCTGAAGCTCGTACATGGCTCCCAGGTTGCTGTATACTTGATCCTGAGGTAACACGGTCTTGAGTATACTCACTGCCTTTTTTTCCTTTCCCATTTTCAGATAGCAGAAGGCCAGATTGTTGAGTGTTCTTAGTGATCCTGGGTCTAACTTCAGGCTCTCAAGCAGATGTAGCTCGGCCGCCTTAAGATCTCCTGACATGATCTCCGAAAAACCGATGTTGTTAAAAAATTCCGGTTTTGAGGGATCAATTTCTATGGCTTTTTTATAATAGGTCATGGCAATTTTTCGATCTCCTTTTCTATCGTAAAGTGTCCCCAGTTCGCTGTAAGCAGGAGCATACCGCGGATCTTTTTCAAGCGATTTCCTGAACAGCGCTTCAGCTCTTTTGAATTCGCCAAGTGCTTTATGGCAAATGCCCATCAGGTAGTAAATTTGGGGATTATTGTGGTCTTTTTTCCTGGCTTCATCAAGCTGAACAAGGGCTACCCTGTAAAAGCCTCGTTCGATAAGGGCATTTGCCAGGCTAAGGTAATCGGGCTCTGGATTTTTCATGAATTCTGCCTTTGACCTGTTAGGGGGCGATAACGGCGGCGTATTGTGAATGCCGGGATTAAGTTCCGCTTTCCTTGAAAATCTACCGCTACAGGCCGCAAGTAACAGCAGCATGAAAAAAATTATGTGTATCCACCGTTTCATCCTTTTTCTATTCCCTCACAGCTTTTGTAACAGGTTTATGAGCGCAGGCCCGAGGACCACGATGAGAAGAGCTGGTAAAATAAAAAAGATGGTTGGAAAAGTGAGCTTTGTTGAAATCTTGGCCGCCTTTTCCTCTGCAATCTGTCTCCTTTCTGTTCTAAGAGATGATGAGTAAACCTTCAGCGCTTCCACTATATCCGTCCCGAATTTTGCCGATTGAAGGAGGACACTTACAACACCGCTTAAATCCTTTTCTCCGTTTCTTTCAGCCAGATTTTTTAATACTTCTTCCCTGGGTAGCCCGCTTTTGATTTCCAGAAAATACTGACTGAATTCCCTGGAAAGAACCGGAGCTATTCGCGACAATTCCTTGCTGACTCTGTATAGGGCCATGTCAAAGCTAAGCCCCGCTTCCATGCAAATGGTCAGGAGATCGAGCGCATCCGGAAGTTCCCTGAATATCTGCCTGTGGCGGCTTGCGATCTTATGTCTCAAAAGTAGTTCCGGAAGGTAATATCCTAAAGAGATGGGGAAGAATACAAAAACAATGGTTCTTATACCAGGGGTGCAGAATATGAAAATGAAGAAAAGATAAAAAATTCCGAGAAGAAGTCCCAGGCCGAGCTTGACCCCGAAGTAAATTATCACCGCGTTGGACATTCGGTAGCCGGCATAACTGAGATGCTTTCTTATTGTTTCTGTTTCTTTGCCTTTTTGGGGCGCTGCCAGCACACCCAGGCGATAGAGGATGTTTTGCAGTTTGAGTTCCGTTCGGCCCTTTTCATATTTTTCTGCCTTGCTGGCCGACTTAAAAAGCCTTTTCAGAATAACGGATCGCCTGTAATGTTCCTCCGCGCAGTGGTATGCGTACATGGTTGCGCAGACTACCGTTAAGAACGTTAAGGTTTCTATTATGATGTTTAAAAGATTCATTACACATCCAAACGGGTCAGTTTTTTCATCGTAACTATGCCAAGTATTTCAAGAATAAGCGCTATTAATAAAAGTTTCTTCCCCGAGGAGGTATTGAAAAGCAAAGATACGTATCGCGGATTTAAGAACCATGTGACGATTCCGAAGACAAAAGGGATTAACGCCAGGATTGTTAGAGTAGTTCTTCCTTCTGCCGTTTGCGCTTTTACCTGCATCCTCAATTTGAATCGTTCCCTGATTGTACGGGACAGGTTTTCCAGAATTTTAGTGAGGTTTCCTCCCGTTTCCCTTTGCACGATAAACGCCGTGCTCAGGATCTTGACATCTGAGAGCTCAGGAAACCGATTTTCAAAGTTTCGCAAGGCGGTTTCAAAAGTAAGTCCCATAAGCATCTCGTCGTGAATTAGCCTTATTTCGCTTCCTATCGGATCCGGCATGCTTGCGCCTGCTTCTTTAAGAGCCCCATCTACGGATTGCCCCGCTCTCAGAGACCTCGCAATCATATCGATGGTATCAGGTAGCTGTTTTAGCAGTACCTCTTCCCGTTTCTTTTTAAGATGCAAAACATAGAACATGGGTGCGGCAAAACCTGCAACAAGAGCCAGTAATATCACAAACGGGTTCCTGGTAAATATCATCACTGGCGCGATTGTAAATAGGCCCGTTCCAAGCGAGATAGCCAGGAACCTGTCGATGGTTATTGGTACATCGGCCGATACCAGTATTGATTCAATGAAGGCAAGATTGATTATTCTGCCTATGACATCTATCAGATGAGATCCTGAATGATCTATTTTTCGGGACTGCGACGAAGGAGTTTCTTTTTGTGTTCCGGCCAGTTTCTTCAGGCGTTTCTTTTTCCTGGCCGCTCTCATGTCCATTTCAATAAAATAGACGGACAGAACAAAGAAGAAAAAGACGGTGAAAACTATTGCGGAAATTACGCTTACCATACCATGCCCCGAGAACTGGCGTTAAACATCCTTCCTAAAGTTAAAAATTTTTTCATCGAGGTGAATCCCGTAACTTTTGATGTGCTCCAGGAACCTTGAACGTACACCCGTAGAACGGAAAGTTCCCATAATGGTCCCGTCATTTTTTACACCTTTTTGCTCAAACCTGAAGATATCCTCTATTTTGATGTCGTTTCCATCCATTCCCATGATTTCAGATACCGAAATCAGACGTCTTTTTCCATCCGGAAGCCTGGCTAGCTGTATAACTATGTTGATTGCACTCGCAATGAGTCCCCTCATGGCTCGTTCGGAAAAATAGAAACTGCCCATGCTGAGCATTATTTCCATCCTGGACAGGGCGTCTTTTGGTGAATTGGCATGAATGGTCGACATGGATCCTTGATGACCGGTATTCATGGCCTGCAGCATGTCCATTACCTCCGCCCCCCTGGATTCGCCCACTATTATCCTATCCGGCCTCATCCTGAGGCTGTTTTTGACCAGGTCGGTAAGTGTGACTTCTCCTTTACCCTCTATATTGGGTGGACGGGATTCCAGGCGCACCACGTGAGGCTGGTGGAGTTTCAACTCGGCGCTATCTTCAATGGTAATGATTCTTTCCGAATCAGGGATATACCCTGAAAGGATGTTTAAGAGAGTGGTTTTGCCGGCACCGGTGCCTCCAGAAATAAGTATATTCAATTTGCTTTTTACCGCTGCTTTTAAATACTCCACTATTTCACCGGTGATAGTTTTCCATTCAAGAAGATTTTCCATGGTAAGTGGATTGTGACCGAATTTCCTGATGGAAAGCATCGGGCCATCAAGAGCCAGTGGCGGTATTATTACGTTTACTCTCGATCCGT
>QMLL01000323.1 GCA_003646715.1 Deltaproteobacteria bacterium | reverse complement strand
GCTATTCCAGATAATGACTATAAATGGCAGGTGCTTGCCTGCGATGATGATGGCATATGCGCTGACTGGGTGCAGTATAATGCCGTTACGCCCAATATTAAACTTGATGCTACTGCACCGCCTGGTTTAGGAGCTTTAACTTATGACAGTAAAACTAGTATCTCGGTTACTTTAAGTTTCGGTGCTTCTACTACAGAAGAAAATTTTAGCGAATATAGGATTTATTATAAAGAAGGTTCAAGTGGAGTAACTGAATCTGACATTGAGCATAGTGATGCTAATTTGGATTATATTGATTATAATGGATCAACTACAACTACAATAACAAATCTTTCTCCGTCAACCCAGTATGTCTTTAATATTTGGGTCTATGATTTAGCCGGCAATAAAGCCAGTTCAACCGAAGTAACAGTTACTACTAATACAACCCATAGTATAAACCAGCAATCATATTTACTGGAAAATGACGATGGCAGTGATGTTAATTCTAACACTAGCGAAGTATCAGCAGATACGGCTTTGACTAATGTTAATAAAGGCCAAAGAATAAATGCTCGCATTCAAATCCAAAATTCAGGCGGAGACCAAACTTATTATAAAGCATATAAATTACAATATGAACAAACTGATGAGCCCGGCAATTGGATTGATGTTGGAGCAACTGCTGCTATTAGCTATTCTTATGGCTTGTCTGGATCTAATAACGACGTTATTACTTCATTTAAAGCAGCCACTAATAGTTATACATGGTCTAATGGCTCATGGCATGAGAATACTTATTTAACGGGAACATATAATTTATTTGCCAGTTATTATACTGAATTTGTTTTTGCCATAAAGACAAACAATGTTGAATTAGGTAAAACATATCGTTTACGTTTATTTAATAATACAGATGGTATTCCTTTGGACAGTTATAATAGCTATCCTACCATAACAATAGCTTCTTCGGAAACTAAACGATATTCTAAATCAAATTTAAGTAGTTTACCAAGCAGTACTTCTGACTTAACTTATTATTTTGACGCTGAAGGATATTCAGATGTTAACGCTGATGATAATACTAATAGAGATGAAATAATTTCTTCCTCTAATTATCCGATAGTTTTATTCGCTACCAAGCATACAGGTAATACTGACGCTATAACCACTACTTGGAACGGGCAATCAACTATGGCACCTACTTCTGCCAGCGTGGTAATGCAGGTTTATAGATTTGGATCTACTAACGCATGGGTAACAGTTGCCAGCAACGCCACCTCCAGTGCTGATAGTGATTTTACTATTTCAGGCAATATTAATTCTGATTTATCTGAGTATTATGATGGCTCTTATTGGACTTATTGGTTAATTTATCAAAATTCCGGATCTCAAACTTTAAAAACAGATTATTTTAATGTTAGTTTTGCACCGCCTGTAGCTAATGTTGGACAGATTCATTACCGCTGGCGCAATGATGATGGCGATGAAGCAGGCGCTAGTTGGCGTGAAGCTGAAGATGTCGGAGATCCAACCACAGGAACAGCTTTAGAAAAAGGTGTAAATGTGCGTTTACGGTTATCAACAGCTAATATTGGTGGTGGTAATGCGAGTAATTATGCTTATAAACTTGAATATGCTTCAACGGCAGGCAATTGTTCAACCGATCCCGGTGGCTGGACGGCTGTGCCGATTAATTATACAGGTAGCGAGCATTTTGAAATGTCTACCAGTACCTGGTTTACTAATGGAACCAGCACTGTGGCAAGAATGATCAATTCAGAAAATTATACTTTTATTAACGGCACAATGACAGAAGATCCATCAAGCACTTCAAGTGCTATTACTTTAGCTGAAGATGAATATTCTGAAATAGAGTATGTTTTTAAGGCAACTGCTACTTCAACGACAGGAGGCACATATTGTTTCAGATTAACTAACAATGGATCTGATTTAAATTATTACGATGAATATGCTGAAATAACATTGTCAGGGTTTTCTAATAGTGCTCCATCTTTTACAGTTCAGCCATCTGACAGTGGATCTGCAAGCACCACGCCTACTAATAATGGTGATGATATTAATTTTACAGCTACTGCCAGTGATGCGGAAGGAGATGATTATTATTTAGCAATATGTAAAACAAACAGCATTACTGCCGGCAATAATACTCCGCCAAATTGTAATGATGGTGATTGGTGTATCTCAAATGTAGCTAGTAGCACTGTTCAAGCTAATTGTAGTTATACAACAGATTTGCCGGCATTTGAGTCGCGTGATTGGTATGCTTTTGTCTGTGATCGTCGCTCTGGTGCTGGTGTGTCACAATGCTCTTCTTATTCACAAGGAGAAATTAGTATTGCCAGCGGTTCGCCTTTTAATATAAATCATGCACCATCATTCACCAGCATTTCCACACAGAATGACAATCAGGATCCAGGAAGCTCATTTACTATAACAACTATATCTTCTGATAGTGATACAGAAGGAGGTAATGATACATTATATTTATATGTTTGTCGCACTAATGATGCTACTTTTTCTGATGGTTGCAGTGACGATACTGTTTGTTCAGTAACAGCAACTAGTTCACCTAATGCAACTTGTTATTATAATGATATAGCTCCTACTTTGTCTGGATCTTATACTTATTATGCCTTTATTTTTGATAATCATGGTATGGCTGCAACGACTAATTCGCAAATAAATTCATATACTATTAATAATATAAAACCTGTTTTAGGCACGCTTATTTTAAATAATGGAAACGACATTACTTTAAATATAAAAGGAGCAGCCGATGTGCAAATATCTGCTAGCACTACTGTGAGCGATCAAAATGGTTGTATTGATTTAGTAAGCGCTACCGCTGTAATATATATGTCTAACGCAACTAATACATATAATTGTACTGGCGATTATAATGATTGTTATCATATAAACACTAGTAGCTGTGTGAAGAGTGATTGTATAGATGATGATGATTTTACTGCTGTTTATACTTGTACTGCAAATATAAAATATTTTGCTATTCCTACTGATAATTCAATAAATAATCCTTGGGAGCCGTATAATTGGCTTTCTAGAGTAATTGTATATGATGGAACATATTATGAAGCCGCTACTTCAAGTAGTGTTGAATTAATATCATCTATAGCATTAAATGTAGCAGAAGAAACAATAAATTATGGAACTATTGGAGATAATAATGATACTGGAAGCATTAATGCTACAACTACTATAGTAAATTATGGCAATACGCCTATAAATAATAATCTTTATGGTATAGATATGAATAGAGTTCCTGCTGGAATAATTTCAGTAGATAATCAAGAATATAACTTATCACCTTTTGTTTGGGGATCTGGCAACGATTTAGCAACTTCATCATCATTAGTTGATATTATAGTTCCTAAACCAACTAGTTCTGATGATGTTTATGATGAAATATATTGGGGGATAGGTATTCCTTTAGATACGCCTCCAGGAGATTATAGCGGAAATAATACGTTTTCTGCTTTATTAGATCAAAACGGTTGGTAATTGTTAATAATTT
>QMLL01000322.1 GCA_003646715.1 Deltaproteobacteria bacterium | reverse complement strand
TTAAAATGAATTTAGCCTAATATTTTAGTGGACTTATGTTTACTAATCTGGTTTAATAGAAAACTATAGAACGTCATTCCTCATTTGCTGAATTTCAAAAAGATTAAGTAATCACCCTAGAATAACTTTAAAAGCAAGGGAGAGTGCTTATGAGAAGGCTTGCCGTTTTTTCACTGTCCTTATTTTTACTAACGTTATTTTTTACTCTGAACTTTTATAAAACTACTTACGCGGGAGATTATACCATTGCTCCTGCAGACGTGCTGGAGATTTCCATCTGGGGGGAGGAAGAGCTAGCCAGACAGCTGGTTGTACGTCCTGATGGAAAGGTTTCTTTTCCACTGATCGGCGATATTGAAGTTGCCGGCAAAACCACAACGCAGGTGAAAAAGCTTGTTGAAGAAAAAATAAGGCCATATATCCCAGAAGCCAGCGCAACGGTTATAGTTTCCCAGCTTGGTAGTTTGCAATACTTCGTTATAGGAAAGGTTGCAAAACCGGGCATGTTTAACGTGTCTAAGCCCCTTACGGTGCTCCAGGCACTGGCCATGGCGGGAGGCCTGACCACCTTTGCCAATGAGAGCAATATCTCAATAGTACGATACCACGGCGCAAAAACCACTCGCTTCCCGTTCAATTACAAAGAAGTTAAACAGGGTAAAAACCTTCAGCAAAACATATTACTTGAAAGAGGTGATGTTGTCCTTGTGCCATAATAGCAAAAGCTGCTTTCTTGTTTTTGTTGGTTTGTTTATTCTGCTGAGTTCCTGGTGCACCCACGGAAGGACTGCTGATTGGTCTTTTTCACCCGGGATAAATATCACCCAGGAATATAACAGCGACGTCCTGTTTT
Organism: Deltaproteobacteria bacterium; assembly: GCA_003646715.1. Lineage (GTDB taxonomy): Bacteria > Desulfobacterota > Syntrophobacteria > B119-G9 > B119-G9 > B119-G9. The sequence continues at coordinate 2,683 of QMLL01000322.1, read as the reverse complement.
CTCACTACGATGACTGGGAAGATTTTTTTACCAGAGTTGAGCCCAGGTTCAAGCTAATCGGGGAAAGTGAAAAGGCAAAACTTGAGCTGGATTCGAAGGTTATAGGGGAGAAGTATTACGAGTACGGTCATTTCGATACTGTTAATACGGATAACACTTTGACCCTCGATTACGCATGGACACCGAAGTTTTCTACCACTTTAACCAACACTTTTGAAAAAGATAACATCCTTGAAACGGAGTTAGAACGAGCTGGTCTCGCCGGTTTTAGAAAAGACAGGTACAGATATGGTTTTGATTTGACCGGAAATTACTTTATTTCCGAGGTTTTTTCCGTTGGTCTGGGAGGAGGCGGGACATTCAGCTATTATCCAGACGGGCCGTATCCTGATCTTAATCTCTGGCAAATTCATTTCAATCCTGCATGGGCTATAAATCCTCGTGACAGCATAGGACTTTTTGTAAACTTTGACTATGCTGACTACGAAGATATATCAACGGTCCAGACACTTTCCCAGATGCTTTACTGGAGACGAGATTTAACAGATACAACTTTTTTCGTACTGGGTGCCGGGTACCGGTACACCTGGACGAAGTATGAATTTACTATTTATAGGCTGGGTTTTGATCCAACTCTGGGAATCATTTTTATTCCCGAGGACAAAGAAATTCGTGATGAGGATGACGGCTTTATTTTCAACTTTTCGCTGAACAATGACTGGACGGAACGTTTTACGACGATTGTTGATATCGGGCGTGAACATTACAACGCTATAGATGCAAGCGGAATTGACAGAAATTACATCCGTATGACCCTGAAGTACAGGTTAACGGAAAAGACTTCTTTTAATTGCAGGCTGGCTTACGATGTCACCGAAGAACAGGGTCGATACGGTGTTGATAGAGATTATGTTCGAGTTGCTCCTTCTCTTAGGTGGAGGTGTACGGAGGATCTGGTTTTCAGTTTTCACGGTTCCTACGAGTACCGGAAGAGCGATGGCAGGAACTATGATTATGATACTGACAGATTCAGAAGCTGGGTAACTCTTTCTTACTGGTGGCCGCGACTCTGGGCAAATCACTAGCTGGCACTGAGGGCACACTTTTCCACAATCCAGGACATTATTATTACAATTAATACGTCATGCGTAAGCGTAGGAGTGCGCCCGGTGAAATGAGCTCTGTTATTTCGCAGGTGACTGATATCACCACAGAGACACAGAGGGCACAGAGAGTTCAAACCTTTTTGTCTGTCGGGAGATACCGACAGACAAAAAACTCTTGCCGCAAAGCGGCAGAGTTCCTTTCTCCAATAGGTATCTCGCGATTGGAGAAAGACAATCTCCTGCTCTGTGAGCTCTGTGTCTCTGTGGTTAATTATTAAAAGATTAAACGTTGCGATAATGATATATTTGATGCAATAATAATTTAGACTTATTCTATTTTTACCGGAGGTTTCAAAAACATGGAAGAACAAGCTCAAGATCTGACCAGGATTAAGGGAATAATTAAAAGAAGAAAGTGGTGGTTAATCTGGCCATTTGTTGCCACTGTGGCTCTTGCCGCTATTATTTGCATGATACTACCAAACATGTACAAATCTACCGCCACTATTCTCATCAAAAACCAGCAAATTCCGCCTACTCTTGTTCCTTCCACGGTGACGAGCTACGCAGAGCAAAGGATTCAAACCATTACGCAGGAAGTGATGTCCCGTGCGAAGATTTTAAAGCTGATCGAAAAATACAACCTGCTACCCAACGATCGGGATAAACTTACAACGGAGGAAATGGTAGAAAAGATAAGGGACAGGATAACTCTTGAACCAATCAATGCTGAGATAAACAAGGAGACCTCCAGTCGACCGGTTCTTCTGACCATTGCGTTCACGGTATCCTACGAGGATGAAGATCCCAAAAAGGCGCAGCTTGTTACAAACGAGATTTCTTCTTACTACATGGAAAAGAATCTGGAATCCAGGGAAGCTCATGCGAGAGGTACCACTAAGTTTCTGGAGGAACAGCTCAAGCAGGTTAAAGATCAGGTTGATAAGCTGGAAACAAAGCTCGCCGAGTACAGAAAAGCTCACCTGGAAGAACTTCCCGAATTTACAAACCTTAACATGCAAAAATTGGAGAAGTTAAACTCCGACATCAGCAACATAAACATGCAGATACGTTCCCTGGAAGAACAGCGCGCTACTCTCCGAAACAAGCTGGCCTCAATTGATCCTTACTCTGGAGCCAGTGACAGGGTGCTTAGCCCCGAGGAAAGACTCCAGCAGGCGAAACTTGAAAGAGCTCAACTATTGTCCAAATATTCTCCAAAGCATCCCGTGGTACTTGCCAAGAACAGAGAAATAGCCCTTCTTGAGAAGCAGGTAGGCGAAGTAAACAAGATTGGTTACTTGAAGGAGCAGCTTCATGAACTGGAACTTAAGCTGGCCGATTTAAAGTCTAGGTATTCAGACAAACACCCGTCTGTCAAAGCAGTTAAGAGAGAAATAGCGCAGGTGAAAAAAGAAATCAGGACCCTTAAAACCAAAGGAGGATCCAGTGCAACTCGCAGGGTGACCGACGCGACTAATCCCGCTTATATAGCCCTCAAAAGCGATCTGGACAAAATAAACGTGTCTGTGGCATCCTTGAAAGCGGAGAAAAAACGGATGGAGAAGCAGATAGGC
>QMLL01000321.1 GCA_003646715.1 Deltaproteobacteria bacterium | reverse complement strand
TTCCATACTCGTAGTGTTCCCATGTTGCCTTGACGAAGGTTTCTCCGAGTTTGAATGCTTTTTCAAGGAGAGATTCTCTGAGCGTCGCTGAATTATGGCCACATACTGTGTATTCAGGAATCATCTGGTGTTCGGGTAGACTTAACTGCTGATGAGCTGGTAATCTAACATGACCATCCAAGCTGGTTTCGAATCTCCAGTCGATTCCAAGGAGTTCGAGCTTGCTACCTTCTTCCTCTATTGGAGAATAGAAGAAGTCCAGGTTGAATACCGGCCCTATAATGTACCTTTCTATCCTCGCTTTTTCGAGGTCTTCCTTGGTTATAACTCCCTGCCTGATGAGTTTCTCTGATTTTTCCTTGTACTCTTTGTAAGAGGAGCATGTGAAGAAACCTCTCTCCAGTTTCTTAACAGCATGATGAAGTTTAACTATACAGAGTTCATCGATATCTTCGGGATTTTCAATCTTCTCAGGGAAAGGAAGTCCCGCCTTTTCGAGTAGCCAGTAGTAGTCCTGCTTTTCACCTCTTTCTTCGGTTCTGAGCAGGATTCTTGAGCCAAACATCGGTACGAGAAAGTTGTTCTCTATTTCGTCGATACTGCAATAGGAAGTGAATGATCTGTTTGGGACAAATATAACGTTGTTATCCCTGAGTTTTTTCTGATTCTCATCCTTCAAGATTTCGCTGAATTTGTCGAATATCCATGTCTCGTCTATGCAACCCCTCACCACTTTTCCATTTTCCCTTATTGCTCTGAAATACTCAGCATAGGTTTTTTCCCTTCCCTTCTGACATACAGCCAAAGTTCTGAATCCTTCCTCAACAGCTCCATCGCACACGTCAAGAGCAGAATGAGATGCAATCACTCCGATTTTTACATCCTGTAGATTATACTCATCCACAATCTTCTGGATTTCCTTTCTGGATATCATACAGTCGACCTCCCTTCCCAGGAATACGGATTTGATGTTATAAATGTACCTACATCGGGTCCTGTTAATTCGCTTTCAACATAAAAATGGTCTAAACCAATGCCGCCGGCATGGATTTGGATAAGAATCTATTCTACTCAGATGAATAATAGAAACTACAATAGAGAGATGTAAATCTTCTTTTTTTTACTTTTATCCTTCAAGCCTTTCTATTTCCTCTCTTATATCTTCAATCACTTCTGGATTGTAAATTTCTTTCTTGTTGTCCTTTTTAATTGAAAATACAATAAATACTTTTCCACCAAAATTTTCTTCAAATTTCTTATGTGTCCTGCCGAGCCATTCCTTCCATCTGTAAATCTCCGGAGTTTGTTCATAGGTTATAGGTTTTATCTGTAAACCAATATATTTATCTCCAATCTTAATATAAAAGTCTACATTATAAAGCCTATCCCACTCATCAGGTGCAGGTTTTATCTCAACACCCAAAGCTCTCTGTAATTTTCCGTATATTGTCCTTATTTCTGTTAGATAGCCATCATATGTCCTATTAATCACAAGGTTGCGGATATACTGAATGCAATCTTCCTCTGTTACCTCCTCTATTTCTGCTTGGATAACCTCTGTAATTTTTACATATAATTTTCTCCCCAAATCTTCAATATACTCCTTAGGGGATAAAGAAATGCCCTTGCTTTTGAGAAATTCAGCGAGCTTTTTGTAGTAAAAATCCTCCCAATCATTAATTGTTTTTGGGCCGCATTCCCGTATCCACCGCGACACTGGACCAACGCTGTTTTTCTTATTCAGTCCCCATCTGTTTGTTGCCATGTTCAATATCCATTCTTTTGCCATCATTTCGCCTCTTTCTCTTTTCTTAATTCAATAAACCTTGTTTTATACTTATAATTCCTTACTGTATCCACCTCAGCCACCCCCGATTTTATTAAATATGCATTCACAAAAATTCCGTTTTTTAGGTAAACATAGGCGCTAACTGTATTTCCATCTAATACCGATCCATTATCAAATTTTAGATAAACTTCCTTTTTCAAAATACGGTCTTTCAGATATTCCATTGCCTCATCCTTTTTAGTTATTTTAACACCCAAGAACTTAACGAGTAGACCAGTATCCAATTTAATAGTTTGTTCATCTATGATATCAACAACCTTGTAAAATCTATCATCTTTAAAATTAAATTTCTTTGGGTCTATTTTTGGCTTTGCATCTTTGATCCTCGGAACATAGTCAATCTCATCAACTTTTATTGGCATCTGTCTTTTTATTATCTGAATATTTTCGCTAAATCGCAGCAAGCTTTCCTTTAGACCAATTTTTTCTTTTATTACTTCTAAAAACTTTTCATTTATTTCGTAACCAATGGCATTTCTGTGCAGATTTAAGGCTGCTTTTACGGTTGTCCCGCTTCCAAGGAAGGGGTCAAGGACTGTATCGCCCACGAATGTATACATTTTTATCAGTCTTTTGGGTAGTTCTTCGGGGAACATGGCTTCATGTTCTATCTGTCTGGCTCCAGCAAAATTCCAGTGCCCATAGAAATATTCTTTCCATTCCTCCTTGGATAATTTTGATTTCTCTTTAATTTCCTTTGGGATTTTTTCACTTTTTCCCGGCTTTTTGAAGATAAGTATAAATTCGTAATCGATTTCGATCATTCCATTTGGGGGATAGGGATATGAACCCATCACATTCGCTCCGCCAGTTGTATTCATCGTAGTCTTCTTCTGCCAGATTATCGAGCCCATATAATCAAAACCAATGTCTTCGCATTGGGCTATAAATTCAGCATGTAGTGGGATGATTTTATACCTGCCATAAATTATAGAACGTGCAAATTGGTCACCTATGTTTATACACAATCTCCGTCCCGGTTTCAGAATCCTGTAGCACTCTTTCCAGACTCTATATAAATCTTTCAAATATTCATGTAGACTTTGCCCATAACCAATCTGCCCTTCAACCCCGTAATCTTTGATATGCCAGTAAGGAGGAGATGTAACAACAAGGTCTATACTATCATTATCAACTTCTACCATTTTTCGACTATCACCGATTATTATTTTCGCCCAGTTGTTCATCATTTCACTCTATACAATCCCACGATATTAACATTTTTCCACAAAGGTACTGCGAAGTCAATCGTGGATATCCCTCGCATCTATCGTGCCTCATGTGTTCCACTTCAAGACAAAAGCCCTATCCACTCACGAATGATTTCGAAATTCCACCCGTAGAATTTGGGCAAACCATCGCTTTGAGCACATCCCTCAGATACACTTTATACTCCCGTGGCATATTTCACACTCCTTAATATATGGGGTTTCAGATTCGGCTTTATGGATTCCAGAATTACGAGATCAACTTTGCAGTTGAATAAGTCTTCCAAGAAGAATTTTAGTTCCATATAGTTGTCAAAGGTCTTCTTCCCTTTTTCAAACTCCACCAATATGTCTATATCGCTTCCTTTTTTCTGTTCACCTCTAACGTATGAACCAAATAAGCCTATCCTTTTAACCCCAAATTTCTTAATTTGATCCTTGTTTTCTTCAATCTTCTTTAGTATCTCATCCGATTCCAACATC
>QMLL01000320.1 GCA_003646715.1 Deltaproteobacteria bacterium | reverse complement strand
TTATTGTACCGTCCAGGCGCTGTTCTTTCTTTACGCTCGGTTATGCTCGAGTTTGAGGCGGTCTATACCGGATTGCCCGTATGCTCATTGTGTCTGTTTTTTGAAACAGCTAAACTGATACAAAAATAGCAACTTTGCTTCAATTGTAATAGAAGTGTCAGCATTAAGGTAATAAAGAAAATGACACAGTTAGAACTTGCCCGTAAGGGCATCGTCACTGAGGTTATGCGGACTGTTGCTCAGAAGGAGCATATAGACGTTGACATTCTCAGGTCGAGAGTAGCTGATGGAACGGTTGTCATCCCTGCAAATATCAATCACACTCATCTTGACCCAATTGGTATCGGAAAAGGCCTCACCATAAAAGTCAATGCGAACATCGGCACATCCGGTGATCACGCGGTGATAGAAGAAGAGTTGATGAAGTTGAAAACTGCTGTGGATGCCAAAGCAGATACTATTATGGACTTAAGTACAGGTGGAGATATCAGTGAGATACGCAGGGCCATTCTAAAGGAATGTACTCTACCACTTGGAACTGTCCCGATTTACGAGGCTGCAGTTCAAACAGTAGCCAGATCAGGAGGGATCATTAACCTGACACCGGATACTCTTTTTTCGGTAGTCGAAACTCAAGCAAAAGATGGTGTTGACTTTATGACGGTGCACTGTGGGGTGACGTTAAGCGCCCTCGAACGTTTGCGTCTTCAAGGGCGAATAACAGACATTGTAAGCCGAGGCGGTGCCTTTCTTGCCACTTGGATGCTTTACAACAAGAAAGAAAACCCGTTTTACGCGCATTTTGATAGGCTTCTTTCTATTGCCAAAACCTATGATGTAACCTTGAGTCTTGGAGATGGGTTGCGGCCAGGTTGCCTCGCAGATGCTACAGACCGCGCTCAAATCCAGGAACTTCTGACACTGGGTGAGTTGACACAAAAGGCATGGGATGCAGGTGTTCAGGTAATAATTGAGGGACCCGGTCATATACCACTAGACCAGGTCGAATCAAATGTTCGTATTCAGAAGCAATTATGTAAAGGAGCACCGTTCTATGTCCTCGGCCCATTGGTAACAGATATTGCAGCCGGTTACGATCATATTGCATCTGCAATCGGCGGTGCGGTTGCTGGTATGGCCGGGGCGGATTTTCTGTGTTACGTCACGCCAGCAGAACACCTCAAACTTCCATCTGTTGAAGATGTGAGAGAAGGTGTTATCGCAAGTAGGATCGCAGCTCACGCGGCTGATATAGGAAGAGGATGCAACTCCGCGATAAAGCATGACATACAAATATCTAAAGCTCGTAAGGCATTAGACTGGGAAAAACAAATCGCTCTTTCGATTGACCCAGCAAAAGCAAGGACATATCGTTTGAGCAGTAAACCCAGTTCTGATGAAGTATGTACGATGTGTGGTAAGTTTTGTGCAATAAAACTTGTCAGGGACTATTTTCAATCATAAAATGTGGATGACATTTATGTTTATAAGTTTTCTTTAACTAATATTTTTCAAAAAAGAGCATATTTTTTCATTTTTGTGTTTGCAGGTTGTAAACATTTCTATCGGTTCACATTTTATCTAATTTCAGAAAGTTATGTTTTTTTGCACTTTATGATACATCATTATTATAAATACTATTTCTTAAATAGAGGATAAAAGGAGTTAACCATGAAATTTAAGATCAAGAAAGAAACTTTTTTAGATGGATTATCAAAGGTACAAGGTCTTACAGGAAAGAAAAGCAACCTTGCAGTTACATCAAATGTCCTTCTTTCTATTGAACAGTCTGCTGAACAGTCGACTCTTTCATTGGCTGCAACCGACCTTGAAATCGCTTTTAAAGGTAACTATAAAGCTGAAATCGAGCAGGAAGGAGCAACATTAGTTCCGTCAAGGAAATTATACGAAATAATAAGAAACTTTCCAAGTGATACAATTACGGTAAAAGAACTGGAAAATAAATGGATACAAATTACAAACAAAGAACTTGAATACAATATAGTCGGTATGGAAACCAGTGATTTTCCAGACCTTCCGGATATAGAAGGTGTTCCGTTGTTTAAAATTGATGCGGATATACTCAAAGAAATGATCGAAAAAACCATCTATGCGGTATCTACCGACGAAGGACGCACACAACTGTCTGGAATCTACTTCGAGACAGTATCGGAAGATGACAATAGAAAGATACGCATGGTTTCAACTGACGGGCACAGGCTTTCAAAAATCGATTCCTTGTACAGGCAGGCAAAAGAGGGAGATTTTACCCTCGAAAAAGGTGTTATTATACCAAAGGCCGGTGTCGTTGAGATTTTGAAACTTTTAGAAGGAGGAGATGGAGTCTATATTGGATGTAAGGGCAGTAATTACGTGGTTAAAAAAGGAGATGAGTATCTAATTGTCAGGTTGATTGAAGGAGAGTTTCCCGATTATAAAATGGTTATACCAAAAGAAAGCCATAGTGAACTTAAGGTAAATAGAGACACTTTCATCGCCATGCTAAAACGTATGTCTATACTTGCTTCTGATAGGTATAAAGGTGTACATTTTAAGATAAGTAAAGATCGGATAGAAAGTTCTATAAGTAATCCCGAAGTGGGGGAATCGAGAGAGGTAATTGCGGCTGAGTTTATTGGTGATGAGCTTAATATCGGATTTAATCCAAGGTATCTTATAGAAACACTTAACGCAATGAAGAGCGACGAGATTATAATAAAGTTCACCGATGAAATAAATCCATCTGTCATTGAAGGAAAGGATGATAAAGGGTTTTTAAGTCTCATTATGCCTATGAGGATACAAAATGGAAGTTAGCGAAATTGTATATGATGCTGATAAAATAAAGGTTTTAGAGGGTCTTAGTGCAGTAAGAAAAACACCTTCTATGTACATTGGTAATGTTGGCGTAGAAGGCCTTCACCACCTGATCTATGAAGTAGTGGACAATAGCGTGGATGAAGCTTTGGCTGGGTATTGTAATCTCATCAAAGTATTGATTCACTCAGATAATAGTGTGACGGTTGATGATAACGGAAGGGGTATTCCTGTAGGAATTCACAGAACAGAAAAAATACCGGCTGTAGAAGTTGTAATGACAAAACTGCACGCTGGTGGAAAGTTTGACCACGAAAGTTATAAAGTATCCGGCGGACTGCACGGTGTTGGTGTATCTGTGGTAAATGCCTTATCGAGTTTTCTGGAAGTTGAAATCCGCTCAGGTGGAAAAGTATACTATCAATCTTATGAAAGGGGAAAAAGTACCTGTCCACTACGGATTATAGGCAAAACTAAAAGAACGGGAACAAGAATACATTTTCGACCGGATCCGGAAATATTTGAGACCACCAATTTTAGTTTTGATATAATATCTCAGCGCCTCAGGGAACTGGCCTTTCTTAATAAAGGCCTTAGGATTATTTTTGAATACGAGCCTGACGACAAGAGACGTGAGTACTTTTATAAAGGCGGTATTGTTTCATTCGTAGAATATTTAAACAAAGGGAGAACTCTCCTACATAAAAAACCGATTTACATGCAGGC
>QMLL01000319.1 GCA_003646715.1 Deltaproteobacteria bacterium | reverse complement strand
TAGATAGCGTATAAAAAATAACTATGCCGCCATTATCAGCAACTTCGCCGCCACCTTCAGAAATAGCAGCATCTCGTGCGCGCATAACCCAATTCACTATTCCAGTCGAATCGCCTATCTCATTTAGATTTGAGGCATCAACTATACGAACAAATTTCATAAATTTATTGAACTCAAGGTTTCGCTCAATCTGTTCTCTTTCAGCTTCTTCCCTTGTCTGCCCTCTAGATGGCGCTGTATTTATGTAGCTTATAGCTCCTCTAAGGCTTTCCCAATTAGCTTTAGATGCTATAACCTCCCTCAAAATTTCCTCTTTCTCTTCCGCGGAGACAATTATTATTGGTCCCTTCCTATTTGGTTCTTCATATTCTCTAACATAATTTCTTACAATTGTAAAAATGAATTCTTCCATATCGATAGGCGCCTCAAGAAGATTTATAGATTTTGTAGGTATCCCTGTCTCTCCTCCTATACCAGTAATGCCCCCCTTGGCTTCTCTCTTAAGTTTGACTAATATATGATCTAGTACTCCTATACCTGTTCTTATTCTAAATCTCTCTCTCAATAAGACTTGTTGAGCAATAGACATTTTTTAACACCTTTTTTATCCCAATAGCGTAATAGGAATATCACATTATATCCAAACAATATCTAAAAAACATTTAAAAAATACCCACCAATGATGATGCCCAAAAACTATTTTATTAACTTATCTCAACCTCCATTGAGGATTACCAAACGCTATGAATGATAGCCACCTGGACCTAGAGACCTTCATGGCCGCTTTTCGCGCCATTAAAATACTTTCCGCAAAGGTTTTTCTATTTAAGAGACTATGATAAAAGATAGAAGAAAATTCGATAGATAAGCTATCGTTGATAATTGTTCTAGTTCCTATGAAACCTAATAAGTTCTTACCTTCTTCCAAAATTGTGGCTAATAGTATTCTAAATGTTTCTGAGCTAAGCGACTGACACATATTAAAGAAAAGCAATGAATCTACATTTATGGCATTTAGTAAAGACACGAATGAGATACTATCATTTTCGCCCGTTGAAAGTTTTAATGGTATATAAGGAGCACCATCAACAAATTTAAGGTGTGTTGATATATGTAGTATAACGGGGGAGGAAATTTTGCTTAATAACCTCTGCAAAAAGTTTTTGTCATCGAATTGCTTGTAAAAAATTTCCATAACATGCAATATACCATAGCTCTGAAAAATTTTGTGAATATTAGATATTTCGTTTAGAGAATTAGGTAGCGAGCCGTCTGTATTGGCTAGCAAAATAGCCTTCTTAATTTCGCTATATGGCTTATAAAAAGGTTTAGATGCCATAAACTGCCTAATAAATCCAAATTTTTCTGAAATTATCTGTTCTCCGATAATCAATGATTCCCATGGAATATAATGATTGTCTGTTACCAGCACAATATGACCCGTGGTATTTTGCAGAATTTCTTTCATAGGTTGTGGAATCAATTGATCGGTAAGAATTTTTGCACACTCATTTATATCGGTATCGTTCTCTATTTTTTTCAACATTTCTTCGGTTATATCGTGGATATAGTTCAAATCAACGTTTTTAGTAAATGAAAACTGACACATATTATTTACTAACTCGTCAAATAAAAGCAAATTGTACACAATCTTATCCTTGTAAAAGCTAGCGACTACAGCCAATAATGAGCCCATCTTATAGCCAGAAAAATCAAGAACATACTCTTTTCTTAAATCAATATTTCTAAGATCGACAAGAAAAACAAAAATTTTTGCTTTAATTTTAGGTACTTTTCCCAACAAGATCTTTATATTTTTCTTTATTGTTTTACTTTGAAATCCATCAAGATTATATTCGCCGACTTTAAGCTTATCCACAAAGATTGTTACATGAATGCTAAAAATACTCTGATTGAAGATCTCAATCTCGAGAAATTCATCTCTAATAGAAATTTTTATATCCAAGTAGGGCATAACATAAAATAATGCAAAAACATACTTCGGCAACCACAAAGCTTCCCATAAATAGGCGCCCGAAGGAATTGTCTGCTTGAATCTGGATATAATGTTCTTCCCGATAGGTTTCTTCATCTCCATAGCTTCTTCGATCATCTTCGAGACTTCTAATACATTCTTGAAGATAGGATCCACAAGATCTAGGGCCGATCTCATCCTAAGAAAAGACCTTGAGGCTATCCTATTTTCCTTACCTAGTTTTTCAATTTTCTTACTAATGCTATCGATAACATTTTTCTTTATCTCCTCATAGATCACTTCCTTATCGGTATGCCGATCTAAGCTGCGTGAAGCTTCTGTATAGAGCAAAGCTAAAAAAGCAATATTGGTAATATCCACTTTTGGAGCTTTAATAGCATTAATACTATAGTTTATAGCCTCTATAGAATACCTTCTTATTTCTTCTAGATCTGACTCATCAAAAAAACCTTTTCCCAATATTTGCTTTAACATTATAATAAGGTCTCGTACTGTTCTTTCTTCCCCCATATTCCTCCAATCCATATCATAATCGTTGCTAATATTATAAAAATCGATAGCAAGATCAATACTGCGCCGACTAGAGAAAAACCGTTATCCATAAAACTTATTGCGTTTACAAGCAACGCAACTCCTGCTGGGATACCAGTGGACATCACTGTAAGAGCTAGATTTTTCTTTTCGAGTACTCTATCATACTCATCGACCAGTAATGCTATTTCGTTTGTGACAGTATCATATATCTTGAATAATTGCTGAATCAGCAAGTCAATCTCCTCAATTAGGTGCTTCCATGAGTTTATTATTTCTTGCGCATAGTCTAATATGCCTGGATCATAAACCTCTCTATTTACAAGGTTTCGAATATTATTCAATTTGGGAACCAGCGAAAGATCAGTAAGAATTTTAATAAGAAACTCTACGTCATTATATTCCAATATTTTCGAATCTAACTTCAATTGGAATATCTTAAACTCCTTAATTTTCTTATCAAAGCTAAGTTTCTTTGACATTATCCTTGTACACTCGTACCTAAACTCAAATATGGTCGAATTTAAATCCAATATAAGTTTATCTCTAACAATATTCCTCACAGAACTCCAATACTTTAGCAGCGTATAGAATGTATACAGATCTTCCATATGATCATCAACTGCTTTCTTTATGGGATTATCTACCTTCCGATAGAATTCTTTAGATTGCTTATAGACTCTGATTCTGGCACTAGCTAGTTCAGACGCCCATGTTGGTAATGCCATCGTTTCATAATCAAAAGAGACTATATACCATTTTTCTATCTTATCAGAGAGTCTTAATAGACAAAAATCCGAATGCTTAATTATATCTTTGCTGTTTTCCGAATATATAGGTTTTAATGCATCAATCTTATTTTTAACAGATAAAATTATTGAACGCACGATAGGAAAGAAATAACTAATGATAATATTATCGATAATGTCTAATGCCTCTTCATCATTTTTTGCCTCGAAATAAGCATTTAATGATATCAAAAATGAGAAATCCTCCATGAATCTCAATAGCTGAAATTTA
>QMLL01000318.1 GCA_003646715.1 Deltaproteobacteria bacterium | reverse complement strand
GTGGAAACCTGTTCTGTCTGCTGCAAAAACGGTTCTACCGGATGAGTGTCCACCCAAAATTCTTTGAGCTATTTTACCGCTATCATCCCTACTCCACGGGCATCCCCAGCTATTGAGGCGCAGGATTTCAGTCGGAACTTCTCTGACAAAAAACTCCACAGCATCCTGATCAGCGAGAAAGTCAGAGCCTTTAACCGTATCCCACGCATGGGTGTCAAATTCATCTGTCTCCCGGAGTACGGTGTTTATTCCACCCTCAGCACAAACGCTATGACATCTTATCAGATATGTCTTAGAAACTATTGCTACAGACAGGTTCCTGTTTTTTTCGGCAGCAGCAATTGCAGCTCTCAAACCGGCAAGTCCTGAACCGACTACAACAATATCGTGGTAAACCTTCATTTAAAACACCTCGACAGATTTTCAAAATCGTAGATTGAGCACGTTTTCCAAGTGCATTCTTCGCAATCTGGTACGTAGACTTTCGGAAGTTCTGTGCCCTTAATTTCAAGAACTATTTTTTTGAGCAACTCCAGCTGCTCATCGCTTCCTTCAACCACCAGAGTCATGCTTCCTTCTGCACCGCTCAGCCCTCCGCCTGCTATTGGGGTAGCTTTTGCTCCAGTAAGCAGAAAAACTGCTTCAATCTCCGTAACTACGTGACCTTTAATTGGAAACAACTTCAAAGGCATTCCTGTGGAGTACCTTACTTTTGCCGGATTTGTAGTTCTTGAGGCAACCTCTACCGAAGGTATCAGTTTTTCAAGGCCTATTGGTATAAGCACTCTGAATCCCTTCTTCTTGGAAGCTTCGTACAGTTTTCCGACAGTCCCTTTACCATCTGGAGCACCTACCAGCACACCAACATTTCCGTTACAATCGACTGCGTTGCCGGTCTTTACGTAAACATCTCCCTCACCCATCATTTCCACAAGCTTAGAAATTGGTACAAACTTTTCTAACAACTTACCTTTTTCGAAAATCCAGAAGGGATATTTTGAAACACCTTTAATTGTATCTATTATTAGTTCATCCAGCATATCTCTATTAATGCATGCACCTTTCTGAACAACTACACCGCAGACCCAGTTTTCGCTTGGAAGTGTGCCGGTTATCTCTTGATACAAAAAATAGGTAGTGCTGCTTGGGTGGACAAGCACGATCCCATTTTTCAGTGCTTCTCGTAGATAATCCAACTCCATCAAGCTCTTCGCTATTAGCTTCTTGGATTCCGCAGGAGTCAAAGATATCTGCATCATCCGGTATCACTCCTTATGCTCTTCATACAGCTTTCTTTTGTAATAATGGTGTGACGCGTAAATTGCGCCCATCGGATTGTGTGCCAGAACCCTGTCTTTTACAGCCAGACACGTTACCGGTGCTTTCGAATGCATTATGAAGAGGGAGTCGTGACCCACACAGAGACCAAAAACCACATTTAAATCCGTCCCCGCCTTGTTTAGCAGCATTGCTTGAGCAATTGGGTTGCAAATTACTTCGTAATTTCCGGGCCTCACCAACTCATCTTTTTTAAGCCCAATTCTCTCCTTCGGAATCGAACCGGATTTGCATACTACCGAATAAACCTCAAACCCATTTTTTTCAAAGACGTCGACGAGAATTCTGGCTTCATTCCGCAATCCTATGCAGAATGCAATTCCGATCTTTTTGAAGTTGCAGAGTTTCGCAAACTCTATTGTCTCTTCAACTCTTGTCCACTTCAAATAGCCCTTGGCCTCGATACGTGCGGAATTCAATGCCAATTCCCGAATCAACCCATCCTCCGTATACTTTTTGAGCGTTTCATCATATATTTCACTTTCGCGATCCATTGGACAAAATTTTGGTTTTTTTTCGAGATCTCCTGTATAACAAGCATATACTCCGCACTTACCACATTTTAACTCCATTGGATTCACCCCTCATCTAAAAAAATTCTATCTTCTTCGTCACCCGGAGTCTTCACAGCTACAATCAACGTTCCACTTTCATTAGCCACTATCTGATGTTTCTTTGTCGGAGGCAATAACAGGAAATCACCTTGTCGAAGTGTTTTGGCTTCATCTTCGACCAAAATCGTGGCCTCTCCAGACACCACATAAAACATCTCGGTTACTTTTGTGTGATAATGTGCTTTAGTTTTCTGCCCTTTCTCCATAATTATCTCAACAACTTCCGCCTGCTTAAGTTGATCAAAACCTAAAACTGCCCTTTTATACCCCCAAGAAGAATCGTATTCCCTACTTTCTTTTTTGTTAACTTGAACATTCGCCATCTTATCGCCTCCTCATTTTTCCTCAATCAAAAGTTCGGTGAGTTCCCGAACATCACCAAGTTTCTCCAACTTCCTCACAATCTTCAACACTTCATTTACCCGCTCTTCACCCAATTTGTGATTGACTAGTGATTTGAATTTCTCTGCAACATCCTCGAAAGAAACGGGATCCTCGGGTTCACCCTTGGGATAGTCCTTTCTAACCACCAATTTGTCGTGTTTCGTTTTTATCGTCACGACCACAGGCCACTTTTGAGGATAGTCCCTGTCCAGCTCTTCGCTGTGCTTTACATTTACCTTCTTCATCATTCTTTTAACTTCTGCATCGTTTAGATTGTGATTGTTAAATTCGTCAACAGTTAATTTTCCTCTCAAAAGAGCAATTGCCAGCGCGAAGGGCATACTGAACTGAGCATCCACCACGTTTTGCGGGTTTTGTTTTCTTTCCAGCGGATGTCCAACGATGTAGTAGCCGGCTCTCACCATTTCCACATCAACCCTTTCGACCTCTTCTCCACTGATCGCCTCATCCTTCAGTAACTGAAGCACTATGTCAACAGCCGGATGAATGTAACGGCAGCACGGATAGGGTTTGACACCCGTAAACACAAGCTCGTATCTCTCTCCCAGTCCCAAGATAGCTTTTTCAGGATCCGGGTTGTGGGTATATGAGTTCAAAAAACCATATTTACCTTCTATAGGCTTTACTGCACCAATAAACCCACTTTTTGCCAAGTTCACAGCAAGAATTGCATTGTGTGCTGCAAATCCGGGGTGGAGCCTTTTGTTCCAAGAACCATTTTCCAGAAACTGCATTGAGCCGGCAACCTGACTTATGTTAATGCCAAAGGCATTTAAAAGCTCCGAAGTGTTCAGATCGGCAATCATTCCTGCTGCAGCTGTCGCACCGAAAACCCCGCAAGTCCCCGTTCCGTGAAATCCATGAGCGTAATGTTCAGCCGGATTCACAGCCATGCCTAACTTGCACGCCACATCATACCCGGCAACCATGCTTTCGATTAGGCGTTTGCCATCAGCCCCGAACACCTCTCCAGCCGCAAATATCGATGGTATAACCGAAGCTCCCGGATGTATCGACGACTCTCTGTGGGTGTCGTCATAATCCAAACTGTGACCATACGCACCATTGATAAGTGCAGCGTACTGGGGAAGGAACTGCCTTCCATGCGGAATTGCCGTGCATTCACCACCCTTTGAGATGGTGCTAATCCCGTTATAAAGGGATCTACTGGATTCAAGATCGCTTGACCTTAC
>QMLL01000317.1 GCA_003646715.1 Deltaproteobacteria bacterium | reverse complement strand
GTCCTGTTGATTGTTGTTCTCACCATCGGATTAATTCTCTCTATCTACATCTACCTCCAATTACAACCACCGATACGCAAATTGATAAAAAGCACCAGGGCAGTAGCAGAAGGAGATTTTACGTACCGGGTTGAAATCGGTAAAGAGAATGAACTTGGAGAACTTGCTCTCTCATTCAATAATATGTGTAACAGGCTGCAGGAACTGGATAAATTAAAGGCTGATTTTCTGGCAAACATGTCACATGCTTTTAAGACACCACTCACCACTGTGCAAGAAGCTGCTCGTTTGTTACTTGACGGTGCCGCAGGGGAAATCTCCGAGCAGCAAAGGCGCTTGGTGGAAATCATCGAGTCAGATAATCGAAATCTTGTCACAATGATAAACGAAGTCTTGCAGGTCTCACGAATTGAAACCCAGATGAGCGAAATAAATTGCAGGTCTTTTGATTTTTCTGTCCTGGTGAAGGATTCTCTTAATCGTTTTAATCTTCTTGCGGAAAAGAGAAATATAAGGATAATAAAAGATTTCGATGAACAGATTCCAGCTTTTGTGGGAGATTATGATAAGCTGTCACAGGTTGTGGATAATTTACTGGAGAATGCTATCAAGTATACGGAGGAAGCGGGACGGATAATAGTAACGTTAAGGACAGTAAGACTGGGAAGTAATAATTTTCCTGTACCGCGCAGATTTACACTGAAAAAAGGGGTGAATTACCTTGGTTTTGAGGTATTTAACACGGGGAAGCCGATAGAAAAGAGTGAATTAATCTACATTTTTGAGAAATTTTACCAGGGAAAACAGAAACCCAGGATCAAGGGAAGCAGGGGATCCGGTTTGGGACTATATATCGTTAAGTATTTTGTGGAGAGGCATAATGGTGTTATATGGGCTGAGGGCTTAAAGAGGAAAGGTACCGCTTTCCGGGTTCTTTTGCCATTTAGTTTTGAGGAAACCTCATGAAAACTATCTCTTGCTTGCTAATGACTATCGTCATGGGTCTTGTTTTTTCCTGTGCTTATCAGTTTCCGGAGGTGGAACAGGGAACAAGTATGGTTAGCCGAAAAATTGGGGAAGCAGAGGCCCTTGTTTTTAAGAAAAAATATCTCAAGGCGGAAAAACAATTCAGCATGTTACTTAAAGAATTTCTACCCGGTAGTCAGGAGCATGAAATCGTGCTGTATAATCTT
The DNA here is from genome assembly GCA_003646715.1 of Deltaproteobacteria bacterium. Classification (GTDB taxonomy): domain Bacteria; phylum Desulfobacterota; class Syntrophobacteria; order B119-G9; family B119-G9; genus B119-G9. Next base: position 2,364 of record QMLL01000317.1, on the reverse strand, counting down.
GTTTTGCTGAATCTGGATTGTAACAATCCGTACGCCGATAGCGCGAAGGCCAAGAAATACCTGGAAGAATTCGTCAAGATCTATCCACAAAGTCACTATAGAACTGCTATTTACATTGTCGAGCGGATGCGTAAAGATAATCATGACCTGAAATCTTGCAAAATGGAACTCGATCGGCTAAGAAGGGCCTTGAAAGTCCGTGATAAGTCCATCAAGAAGCTTCAATCTGAAATTGAGGCTTATAAAAAAATAGACTGGGAAAGAGAAGAAAAAAAACGTCAGATTCAGAGATAGCTTTCACCTGTAACGGAACAAAATAACATTTGAAACATACTCTATGATTACATAGGTAAATTATTATGGAAGAGAAAAAGGGGAAAATTCTAATAGTAGATGATGATGTCAACTTGCTCGAGGTATTGAAGCTGCGACTTCAGTTCCACGGTTACGAGACCAATGTTGCGGAATCTCCAAAGGAAGCATTACGTAAAATAGGACGTGAATCTTTCGATCTGATGGTGGTGGATTTAATGCTTCCGGAGATGAACGGTATCGAATTAATGGAACGGATATTCAGCGAAATTGGTTTTCAACTACCGGTAATCATTCTAACCGCTTACGGGACTATCAACCTTGCGGTGGAAGCAATCCAAAAAGGTGCTTACAGTTTTTTGACCAAGCCTTTCGAACATCACGACCTGATACTTCATATCGAGAAAGCTCTTGAAAAGAACCGACTGAGTTCGCAGATAGAAAATCTTCAAAAAATCTTGAGCGAAAGAGCCACGGGACTGAATCTGGTTGGCAAGAGTCAGAGTTTTCAGCGGGTTCTTAGGGAAGCGATGGGAGTCGCGAATACTGATTCCACCGTGTTGCTAACGGGAGAAACAGGTACCGGGAAGGAATTAATCGCGCAAACGATTCATAATTTGAGTGACAGGTTTAAAAATCCCTTTGTACCTATAAACTGTGGAGCCATACCTGAGACCCTTCTGGAAAGTGAACTCTTCGGACATTCAAAGGGTGCTTTTACAGGTGCTCATCGAAAGAAAGTAGGGTTGTTTGCGAGAGCAAATGGCGGGACGATATTTCTTGACGAAATCGGTGAAGCCCCTCAATCGGTCCAGGTTAAACTATTGAGGGCTATCGAGACAAAGGAAGTTATTCCCCTGGGGACAACCATTCCTCAGAAGGTAGATGTTAGAGTGATTACAGCGACAAACAAAGATCTGATGAAAGAAGTGGAAGAAGGGAATTTTCGAAAGGACCTGTATTTTAGGATAAATGTCATACCCATTCACCTGCCTCCACTGCGGGAAAGAGTGGAAGATATACCGCTTCTGGTTCAGTATTTTCTCACCAAGTTTCAGGGTGATGGAAGCAGCGGTTTGAAAGGAATTTTACCGTCTACGATGTCCATGATGCTCGAGTATGACTGGCCCGGAAATATTCGAGAATTGGAAAACCGTATAGAACGGGCCTTAATCTTTTCAAAGGGATCCTCCATTGCCCCTGCTGACATGTTCCCCGAAAAATTTGAAACATCCGGTCAGGAAGAGGAAGTTGACGAAGAATTTGACACCATCACGGATTATTCTACTGCGAAAGCAAGTTTTGAAAAAAGATACATCATTTCTTTGATGCACAAGTGCAAGGGAAACATATCACAGGTGGCCAGAATTGCCGGCAGGCACCGACCTGAAATATACAAAATGATCAGGAAGTATAAAATAAACCCCAGGGATTTTAAGTCCTCCGAGTAATGGTGAAATCGAAGACAATAATGATCATTGCCGGGGAAGCTTCTGGAGATTTGCATGCGGGAGCTCTGGCAAGGGAATTGGTCCGCTCTGGCTCCGGTTTGAAACTGGTTGGTGTTGGCGGCACCGAAATGAAAAAGGCCGGGGTAGAGCTGCTAGCGGACATAAGTTCCCTAAACGTCATGGGGCTGACTGAAATTGGGGGCAAATTTAAAAGCGTGATAGGTGTATTTCTCGATCTGCTCAAAGAAATGCGGAAGCGGAGCCCGGCCCTTCTTATCCTGGTCGATTTCCCGGATTTTAATTTGCTTCTCGCCAGGTTTGCTAGGCGTTACGGGGTACCCGTAATGTATTACATAAGCCCACAGGTTTGGGCATGGAGACGTGGCAGGACAAGAACCATAGCGAAGTTAGTCGATAAGATGGTTGTTATTTTGCCCTTTGAAGTTGATTTTTACAAACAGTACGGCGTAGAAGTGGAATTTGTAGGACATCCCCTTCTTGATGCTCTTCAAGATGTTCCCGGAAAAGATGAAGCCAGAGAACAGCTTGGGATTGACAGTGACGCGAAGGTTGTGGGAATTTTGCCCGGAAGCAGGCTTAG